>JAFAZC010000081.1 GCA_019239965.1 Kutzneria sp.
TGCTCTTCCGATCTCATCGTTTGGGTCAGCCAGCGGCCCGGTGCCGACGACATATGCCAGCAACGGAACCCCGATCTCGGTCGCGACCTGTTCTGCCGCAGCCGCCCAGCTGCCAGCGGCGCGCCCCGTGAGCAGGACGAACGAATCGATCGCCAGGTCAACAGTTGACACACGTTGACCGCCGAGCTCCAACCAGACGTGCGGAACTCTGTACCCGGGTTTGCCGGTCAGATCGAATTCGTGCGGAACCGCAGTCGGATAGGCAGGCCCGAGCACTGCATCTGACACATAGCGGTAACCGGACGCCACCACTTCGGTGTTGATCAATGCGGCACGCAGATCGTCCCCACCATCGAGTCGGAACGTGTGCCGCATCCAAGCTTGCTGCGCTACGGCGGTTCCGATAGGGAGCCGCTCCTGTTCATAACTCGCCAGTAATACCTCACTCGCCCAGCCCTTGAGCACGGCGGCAAGTTTCCACGCAAGGTTGTGTACGTCTTGAATACCGCCGTTGGCCCCGAACGCCCCAGCTGGTGGATGCACATGAGCGGCGTCGCCAGCGAGGAACACTCGGCCATTCCGGTAGGCGTCAGCGACGTTGTGCGACATCTCCCACGGCATCGTCATCTGCACCTCGATTGGGATATCGGGCTCACCAAGCGAGGTACGCATGATCTCAATGCACTTCTGCTCCGTGAGCTCTTCGGGTGCCGTCGAGCGCGGGTCGTAGAAGAACCCAAAAACCCAGCGTTCCTCGTCGAACAACTGCAGCGCTCCAGGCGCGGCAGGGTTGGCGAGATAGCAGAGGACGAACCTACGGCCCTGGATAATCGAATTGAGGTCGGCCTTGAACAGAACGCTCATCGCCGCACCCACCAGACCGTTGCCGGTGCGCCCGATCCCCAGAGACTCGCGGATGGGGCTGCGAACCCCGTCTGCGGCGATCATGTACTGTGCACGGACTCTGGTCTGCTCGCCGGTGGCACGGTCGGTCACCACCGCGGAGACACCGTTCTCATCCTGTTCGAAGGACTCGAACTGGGTGTTGAAGTCGATCTGTGCCCCACGCCGAACTGCCTCGTCTCGCAGGATTGGTTCCAGTCGGTCCTGACCGCACCAGTGTGGGGTCAAGGGGCTTACCTGTCCGACGTCGAGTGATGGCTCTTCGACGATCACAGCGTTCTTGATGTCTGCAATGCTGTTCGTGCGGAGTACGACCCACGGGATCTGATCGGCGGGCTGATCGGTCTCCTGCCAACGGTCACCCGCTACGAGTTTGGGCGCGCGATCCATTACAGTCTTCTCAAGTCCCGCGTTGCGGAGCAATTCCATCGTGCGCGGACTGATTCCCGACGCGCGTGTCAGAACGGTCGTAGTCTGATGCCTTTCAACCAGATATGATGCGACCCCCTGTTGACTGAGAAACAGAGCGGCAGAAAGGCCGGTGAGCCCCCCTCCTACGATCAATACTGGCACTTCCCGGTCGCGCATTCTTCACTCCAACAGTAGTTTCTAGCCATAACCGAGACAAGTACGCCCGAAGACGTCGTGGCGAACACTGGAGTATGCTTCATGTGACCCCGATCCTGACAACGACAACCATATGCCATGACTAATGTGTTGTCACGTCATAGTCATCGCTTGAAGCATGCGCCTTAAGCCACAGCCTCGACACGTCAGGCTCGTATAGCCAGTAGCCAGCAATTTACTCCAGCTCACGCCATGTTCTATCGGTATCTGTGCCGAATTCAGCGACGAAGGACAACACCAGGTCGCCGATCACATCATGCCACCGTAATCGCGCCGAACAGCTCCTCCAATCTGCGGTGGTGAACAGTCAGCACCGGGTCTGGGGCAAGCAATGCCTGGTGTAGCGCCTGCAACCGCGGAGACGGCTCGATACCGAGCTCTTCTCGCATCCGCGCCGACAACCTACGGAAGACCGCCAAGGCCCCTGACGTCCGCTCGCTACGATGCAGAGCAAGCATGAACATGGCGTGTACAGTCTGTTGCAAGGGGTACTCCACCACGAGGGACGCGAGTTCGCTCACCATTTCGTGATGCCTGCCAAGGCATAGGTTGGCTTCAATGCACGCGATCAATGCACGGAATCTGAGTTCCTCGAAGCGAGTGGCATGAGCGTGCGCCTGGGTGCCGAGAGACCATGCCTCCGTGATCGGGCCGCGCCACAGCGCCAATGCGTTGTTCAAGAGCGGTACCGCGCCGACGAAGTCCCGATCATCCAACGCTGCGTTTCCGGCTTCAACTAGCTGTTCAAATTCGGAGATATCGAATTCGAACGAATCCGTGCACAGTAGATACCCGTCCGCATGAGTGAGCAGCACTTCCCTCGCCACATACTCCGAACTCCGCTCTAAAGATTTCTCAAAAAGCTTGCGGAGATGGAAGATGTAGGTCTGCAAGGTATTTCGCGAACCTATCGGAGGACTAATTTCCCTCAGGAACATCGACGGGGTTACCACCCTGTTACCATTAAGCGCAAGGAGCGACAGCACCGCTCGGAGCCTCGGCGCGCTCGGAGCGAGATCCACGCCGTTGCACCTCAACGCCAACGGACCTAACAACTCGAGACGCAGCTGATACTCGGATGTCGCTGAAGAACGTTTCATATTTGGACCTCAAGTCCCAAGCCGTCGCAAATCGGGAACAGGGTTGCGTAATTCAGTTCGAAAGTTGGAGCCTAATACCCTCAGGTACGGTTCTCCGTATATCAGCGACCGACGAAACGAGATGCGTTGCAGCCGCGCCCTTGAAACCACTCAACTCCGACACGGCAATCCGTACGCGCACTGATCTTCTATGTTGTCGGCAGCGAACTGGCGCCCAGGACGACCTGCACACCTAATGCCAATTAATCAACTTGATGTCGGCCGACAACATCAAGTACCCCCAGCCTTCCCGAGAGGCTACCCCAGTTCAACCGCGTGTCGAGAATACTCAACTATATCCAGCCCCTTGGCGAAGGGTAGGTAGAGACCTACGCCAAAGTCAAGTCTGCTGTGGGGCCAATCTACGTTTGCCTTCGGAACGCTTGGGTGCTGGTCTGATTCCACTGTAGACGGGTGACGGCAAGGGCCGGAACGACGAACCACTGAGTGTGAGCAGCACCACGAAGCGTTCCGGCCTTGCCGGCGCTGGACAGCTGCGCGGGCAGCAGTGGTGTGCCGCAAACATTCGGATGATCTCCTCCCTGTTGGAAAGTGTGTCCGGTCACATATCGAGCAGCGGCGAAGGTGTGCGACCTCACCGTTCCGTTTGGCGTGACGGTCGATCGGAATGCGGTGACTGTCAGCTCCGCCAGTTGGTCGGTTGGCGTAGACAACCAGCGGCAGGGGGAGCCGCGTGTCCGAAAGGACATCAGTAGCACGATGCTTGGAGTGTCCACCGAGGACGAATGGGCCCCTGGCCGGGCACGTCTCGCCCTGCGATGCGCTTGGCCAGTCCACAACTCACATTGGCCTGAGCCCAAGCCCTCGGCACCCGACGGGGGGACCATCCGAACCTGCCCCTGACAGGTGTCATGGTCCGGTCATGACACCTGGCGCAGGCGCGAGCCGGCCGCGACCCCGATGCTGGTCGGCATGAACATGACAACGCGGTCAGACGCCGCGGGAGCGGTGTCGGCCGGCGCCGCGGTCCACCTCACCGGCCTGCGCAAACACTACGGCGACGTGCGGGCGGTGGACGGGATCGACCTGACCATCTCGCCCGGCGAGGTGGTCGCCCTGCTCGGCCCCAACGGCGCCGGCAAGTCCACCACCGTCGACATGCTGCTCGGGCTGAGCACACCGGACGCCGGCCAGGCCACAATCTTCGGAAGGCCACCCGCCGAGGCGGTGGCCGCGGGCGGCGTGGGTGCCATGCTGCAGGAGGGCTCGCTGCTGGAGGATGCCACGGTCGGCGAGACGGTGGCGATGATCGCTTCCCTGCACCGCGCGCCGATGCCGGTGGCCACCGCGTTGCGCAGAGCGGGCATCGAGGACCTCGCGTCGAGGCGGTGCACGAAGCTGTCCGGCGGCCAGAAACAGCGCGTGCGGTTCGCCGTCGCCCTGGTCTGCGATCCCGACCTGCTCGTACTCGACGAACCGACCGCGGCGATGGACGTCGGTACCCGACGAGGGTTCTGGCAGTCCATGCGGGAGTTCACCGACACCGGCAGAACAGTGCTGTTCGCCACGCACTATCTGGACGAGGCCGAGGAGTTCGCCGACCGGGTGGTGCTGATGCGTGCGGGCCAAGTGGTCGCCGACGGCACGGTCGCGCAGGTGCGCTCGGTGGTGTCCGGTCGAATCCTGCGTGCGGTCGTGCCGGGGGCAACAGCCGAGCAGCTGCGGCTGCTGGCCGGCGTGACCGGAGTGGAACTCAGAGGCGATCAGGCCACAGTGGACTGCGCCGACTCCGACGCGGCGGTACGGGCGCTGCTCGCCGGCTACCCGCGGGCACACGACATCGAAATCACGGCTGTCGGCCTCGAGGAAGCGTTCCTCGCGTTGACCAGCAGCGAAGAGGAGGCGTCCCGATGAAGACCGGTTACCTTGTGCTGGAAGCCAAACGGGCCATGCGCAACCCGCGGTTCCTGTTCTTCACCATGGTTTTCCCGGTGGTGCTGTTCCTTGTCGACGCCGGCACGTTCGGCAAGGAGCGCGTCGACGGCACGACTGTGTCCTACACCGCCTATCTGATGTGCAGTATGGCCGCGTACGGCGCGTTCGCGGCCGCGATGAACAGCGGGGCCCGCACCGCACTGGAACGGGCCGCCGGCTGGCAGCGGCAGCTTCGGCTGACCCCGCTCACCCCGAGCGGCTACCTGACCGCGAAGGCCGCCGTGGGATTCATGGTCGCGCTGCCCCCGGTGTTCCTGGTGTCCGTTGTCGGCGGGTTGGTCGAAGGAGTGCACCTCACTCCAGCTGGATGGATGCAGGCCGTCCTCGGGGTGTGGGCGGCGACACTGCCGTTCGCCGTGCTCGGCCTGTTGATCGGCCAGCTCGCGACCAGCGAAACGGTGCAGGTGCTCACCGTCGGTGTCACGATGCTGTTCGGCTTCCTCGGCGGGATCTTCATCCCCTCGGCAGTGTTCCCCGACTGGCTCAACATCGTCTCCAAGGCCCTGCCGAGCTACTGGCTCGCCGAGATCGGGCACGGTGCGGCGCTGGGCAACCACGACACCGCCACGGCAGTCGCCGTGCTGGGGGCGTGGACGGTCGTGCTGGCCTTCGCCGTGACACGCCGCTATCGCCGGGACAGCGCCCGGGTCTGACGACCGGTGAGAATGGGGCACGGAGCCGGACCGGACCAGGAGGTGGCCATGGGGCAGCTCACCGTGCGGTTGGGTGGCCGGGGGAAGGGGTGGGAGTGGCCGAACTGGGCGTTCGGCCCCAACCCGACCTACCGGGACAAGATCGGACCGGCGGTGGCCTCGAGCTTCTTCCTGCTGTTCCTTGCCCAGCCGGTGGCCGAGGTGTTCAGCGGTCCGGCTCCGACGGCCCTCAGGGCTGGAGTTCTCGCCGTCTGCCTCGTTTACGCGGCCAGCTATGCCGTGACGGCGTTCCGCGGGCACGGCTCGTCGCACCGTACCCGGGCGGTGATGGTGGCCTGGCTCACCGTGTTCCCCATCGTGCTCGCGCTGCTGTTGGGACCGGACGCGCTGTTGTTCGCCACCTACGCGGTCTCAGCGGCGTTGATGCTGTTGCCGCGCAACATCGGCGGATTGATCGGTCTCGGTTTCGCTGCGGCGTTGCTGATCGGAACCTCTGTGGTCGACGGCACGGCGAAGTGGGGCGCGGTGCTGACCCTCGCGGCGGTGACCGTCATGACGTTCACGGTCAGCGGCCTTGTCACCACCGTCAAGGAGCTGCGCAGAACCCACGGGATGGCCGCGAAGTTGGCGGTGGCCGAGGAACGCGCCAGACTGGCCCGTGATCTGCACGACGTGCTCGGCCACAGCCTGACCACCATCACCGTCAAGGCTGGTCTGGCCCGCAGGCTGCTGGAGAGCTCACCGGACCGCGATCGAGCCGTGGCCGAGGTCCGCGACGTGGAGGACCTCGCCCGCCAGGCGCTGTCCGACGTGCGCGCCACGGTGTCCGGCCATCGGGTCTCCTCGCTCCCGGCGGAACTGGTCGGCGCGCGGGCCGCGTTGCAGGCCGCCGGCATCACCGCCGATCTGCCGCACGCCACGGACAACGTCACCGCCGGCCTGCAGGAGACTTTCGCCTACGTGCTGCGGGAAGGGGTGACGAACGTGATCCGGCACAGTGCCGCGACCCGGTGCGAGGTCCGACTCGGCGAACGCTGGCTGGAGGTCCGCGACAACGGCACCGCCGGTCAACGGATCGCGACGGCCTCGCTGGTCGGCGAACGCGGACACGGGCTGTCCGGACTCGCCGACCGGATGCGCTCGGTCGGTGGCGACCTGGAGGCCGGTCCGGGTCCGGGGGGCGGCTTCCTGCTCAGGGCCAGCGTGTGCACGCCGGCCCCGGATACCACCAATGTGGACCTGCCATGATCCGGGTGCTTCTCGCCGACGACCAGGCCCTGATCAGGGGCGCGCTGTCGGCGCTGCTCGGCCTCGAATCCGACATCGAGGTGGTCGCCGAGGTCGGCACCGGCGACGAGGTGGTGCCAGCCGCCCGGCGGACCCTGCCGGACGTCGCCCTGCTCGACGTGCAGATGCCGGGCAAGGACGGACTTGCCGCCGCGGCTGAACTGCGCGAGGCAGTGCCGTCCTGCCGGGTGGTGATGTGCACGACCTTCGGGCGGCCCGGTTACCTGGCGCGGGCGATGGCAGCCGGCGCTGTCGGATTCGTGGTCAAGGACGCGCCACCCGAACGGCTCGTGGATGCGGTGCGGCGGGTGCATGGCGGACTGCGGGTGGTCGATCCGGCGCTGGCCGCGGAGTCGCTGGCCAGGGGCGTCAGCCCGCTGACCGATCGCGAGCGGGAGGTGCTCAGGGCCGCCGGTGAGGGCGGAACCGTCGCCGACGTCGCCCGCGCGTTGCGGCTGTCCGACGGTACGGTGCGCAACCATCTGTCCTCCGCGATCGGCAAGACCGGCGCGCGCACCCGGGCCGAGGCGGCGCGGATCGCCGAGGACTGCGGCTGGCTGTGACCGCTGGCGTCAGTCACGTCACCAACACGCCCGACTCCCTGGGAACAGGCCGACAGGACAGTACAGTCGGCTGACCCGATCGCAGGGAGGACGCATGACAACCAGGGATGCGCAGGCAGCCGATCCGACGCCCGCGCCGCAGCTGCGTCGGGCGCTGACCGGCCGGCAGCTGTCCATGATCGGTCTCGGCGGGGCCATCGGAACCGGGCTTTTCCTTGGGTCCGGGGTGGCCATCTCGCTCGCGGGACCGAGCACGATCCTGGCCTACGTCGCCTGCGCACTCGTGGCGTTCGTCATCGCGTGGGCACTGGCGGAGATGGCCGTAGTGCATCCGACGGCGGGGTCGTTCGGCGCTATCGCACGGCGCTACCTCGGTCCGGCCGTCGGGTTCGTCGTGCGGTGGGGCTACGGCACGGTCCAGATCATCGGCACCGGTAGCGAGGTGGTCGCTGTCGGCATCTATATCCAGTTCTGGTGGCCGCAAATACCGTTGTGGATGCCGGTCGTGGCGTTCTCGGCACTGATTTTCGGCGCCAACGCCGTCATCGTCCGACTGTTCGGCACCATCGAGTACTGGCTCGCGATGATCAAAGTCGTGGCGATTGTCGTGTTCGTCCTGCTCGGTGTCATCCTGATCACCGTGGGCCTCCCGCAGGCTCCGGCGACCGGGTTCGGCAACCTGACCGGGCACGGCGGATTCTTCACCGGCGGGCTCTCCGGGCTGTTCATGGCCACGGTCTTCGCCCTGTTCAGTTACATGGGCACCGAGGCGGTCGCGGTGACCTCCGCCGAATCGGAGGACCCCGTCCAGGACATCCCCAGGGCCGCAAGGCGCATGGTGGTGCGACTGGTGCTGTTCTACGTGCTGGCCATCACGGTGGTGCTCACCGCGGTGCCGTGGACCGACGTCGCCCAGGGAAATGGCCTGACGAGCAGCCCGTTCGTGCGCGTGTTCGCCAGCGCAGGAATCCCCGCCGCTGCGACCATCCTCAACTTCGTGGTGCTGACGGCCGCACTGTCCAGCGCCAACACCAACCTGTACATCGTCACCAGGATGCTGCACTCGCTCGCCGTCGACCGCCAGGCACCGCGATGGCTTGGCAGCCTCAGCCGGTCCGGCGTTCCGCGCAACGCCTTGGTGGTCGCGGCCACCGGCCTCGTGCTGGCCTCCGTCCTGTCCTTCCAGCAGAAGAGCACGGCCTACTTCGCGATGTTCGGTATCACGATCTTCGGCGCGATCGTGGTGTGGATGCTGATCCTGCTCACCCACTGGGCGTTTCGACGCCAGCGGGCGGCCGCGGGAGAGCCCGCGGCCGCCGTGCGGCTATGGGGAGCCCCGGTGACCACGGTGCTCGCCGGACTCTTCCTGCTCGCGGCCCTGGTGTCCACCGCGTTCATCACCCAATTGAGTTTTGCCTGGATAGCCGGTCTCGCGTTCTTCGCGGTGCTCGGGGTGGCGTACCTGATCGTGTCCCGCCGCGGGTCGGCCGTCCGGGAGTGACCACCGGGTGGACATCTTGTGCGCCAGGACCGCCAATTGTGGACACTAGGGACCAGGGTTTTCCGTTCACTGTCTTGTCCGTGGGCGGGAACCGGCGATACTGACCTCCTGCCGGAGCGACCTCGAGGAGTGAGATGGCCGCCAGCACCCAGGTGACGCATCCGGATGGTCGGGTGGAACTGGTCGACGACGCCCCGATCGCCGACAGCAGATACTACAACCCCGAGCTCGCACCGGTTCCACTCGACCAGCGCCGCTGGACCACCTACAACTTCTTCGCGCTCTGGATGGGGATGGCCCACAACATCCCCAGCTACACCCTGGCGGCCTCGCTGATCGCGCTGGGCATGAACTGGTTGCAGGCATTCGGGACGATCACTCTCGGCAACCTGATCGTGCTGGTGCCGATGCTGCTCAACAGCCACGCCGGCACCAAGTACGGCATCCCGTTCCCGGTGTTCGCCAGGAGTTTCTTCGGCGTGCGCGGCGCGAACCTCGCCGCTCTGCTGCGCGCCTTCATCGCCTGCGGCTGGTTCGGCATCCAGACCTGGGTCGGCGGCGAGGCGGTGTACGTGATCGTGGGCAAGCTGACGGGACCGGGTTGGACCGACGCGGCCAAGCTGTTTGGCCAGCCCTGGACTCTCGCGTTGTCCTTCGCGGTGTTCTGGCTCGTCCAGATGCTGATCATCTGGCGGGGCATGGAGGCCATCCGCCGGTTCGAGAACTGGACGGCTCCCCTGGTCTCGGTCGGCTTCCTGATCCTGCTCGGCTACGTGCTCGTCAAGGCGGGCGGCGTCGGACCGATCCTGGCCGAACCCTCGAAGTTGGGCTGGGGTGCGGGGTTCTGGACGGTATTCGCCCCGACCCTGATGGCGATGATCGCCTTCTGGTCCACGCTGTCGCTGAACATGCCCGACTTCACCCGTTTCGGCGGCAGCCAACGCAAGCAGATCGTCGGCCAGCTGCTCGGCCTGCCGACGACGATGTCGTTCATCGCGATCGTGGCGATCCTGACCACCTCGGGCGCGGAGTCGCTGTACGGCACGGCGATCTGGGATCCGGCCCAGCTGGCCAGCCGGTTCGACAGTCCGCTGCTCGTCGTGGTGGCCCTCGTCGCTCTGG
>JAFAZC010000004.1 GCA_019239965.1 Kutzneria sp.
CGGTAGGCGGTTCGCTCCACCACGTTGTCCAATCGGCGACGCACTCCCTCGACACGGACGATCACCGGCACGCCGACGCTGCGAGACTGTTCCACCAGTGCGTCCAGGTCGGCGAGGGTCGGTTGGGGGGCAAGCGGCGGCGCGTCGCCGATGTCGTCCTCCTTGAGCACACCGACGATCTGGCGCAGTTCGCCGAGCGCCGTCCGCCCGATGTCGGCGATCCGGCTCGCGGCGTCCCCCACCCGGTCCGGCTGCTTGTCCGCGGCCATCTCGAGGGCGCCGGCGTTCACCACCATCAGGCTGACCTGGTGGGCCAGCACGTCATGCATCTCCCTGGCGATGCGGGTGCGCTCCTCAGCCCGTGCCTGCTGTTCGAGCAGGACCTGTTCCCGCTCGAGCCGGTCGGCCCGGTCGCGCAGCGCGACCAGCCGGCGCCGCCTCGCCGAGACGTACAGTCCGATCATTACCGGGACGACTACGACGACCAGGATGTTGATCACGGTGAACATGGCGACGAGGTACCCCGGGACGGGCAAGGACTCGTTCGGTGCCGCCAGCCAACGCCATGGTCGGGTCACGGCGACGGGAGCGAGCACACTCAGGCCGACCAACACGCGCCGGGAAGTGCCGTAGGCCGCGAGCGTGTACATCGCCACGATCAGGTCGACGGTGGCGGACAGGGTCGCGGCCTCCGCGAGAATGACCGCCGCGACGGCGGCCGGAAACCGACGTCGAGCAATCAGCGTGAGCGGAAGCAGAGCCTGGCCGACGAGTCTTACCACCAAGCCAGTCGTCGGCCGCACGGGAAAGCCGGCTGCCGACGCGATGCCTGGAAGGCTGCGCCCAGACAGGGCTACCACGAACAGCAGTGACAGCATCGGAAGGACCGCGGCACTGAGGGCGATCATGACGTCGAGCACCGCACCGCGTCGGGTCGGCCACCAGCCGAAGGCACTGCCCTTCGGTGGCGGCACGGCGTCCAGGGTGGTCACGGCGGGAGTCTATGACGCGGATGCTCGTCGCCACGTCCGCCGGACGGCCAGCCGACCGGTCCGAAAGTTGTAGCCCGCCGGCTTTCCGCACCGCCGAAAGTAGCGGGCACCCACACCCGCCGGTGGATGGTGGCGCGTGGTCGTCGACGGCACGGTGGTCAGAGTCCGTCATCGACATGAACATCCGCAAAGGACAACGACAGATGCAGCAACACCATCACGTGCGCGGCCACAGCACGGCCGGACCATCGGTACCGAGCCTCCAGGCACCTCCGGTCCGTCCCAGTGCGGATCCGGCTAGCCGCCCCGTCGCACCCGCACTGCGCAGGGTGATCACGCTGCTGTTCGTCAACCTCGGACTGAGCGTGGTCCTGACCGTGCTCGTGTTCCTCTTCCGGGACAGTGTCGTGGACTACCAACTCGCACACATGGCCACCGCCCCGGGAACCAATCTCGCAGACCTGCGCTCCACCCTGCGACAGCAGGTCTGGTTCCGGACCGGCGGGATCGTGTTGGTCACCGCCGTGTACCTCTACATTGGCTATCGGCTGCGTCGTGGACATCGCGGCGCGTACCGTCGCGTGATCTCGATCTCGTTGGCGGGCATGATCGGGCTCGGCGCGATGGTCGTGACCAGCCAATACCCCGGCTGGATGCGCGCGGAGCAGGTCCTCCAGATGGCCGTGCTCGCGGCGCTGCTGTGGTCGGTCACCCGCCCCGAACTCCGCACCAGGTTCGCTAGGAAAGGTTCTGGGCGGTGAACACATCGGCGGACCCGAGCCAGTCCTCCACAGCGCGCGCGGTCGTATCGGCGTGTTCCTCGAGCATCGTGAAGTGGTCACCGGACACTTCTCGAGTGGTGTGCGCGCTGTCCCACGAGGCCCGCCACTCATGGTCCGGTGGTTCACCGACCGCGAAGTCCCGTGGACGTATGAACAGAATCGGCGCGGTGATGTCGCGCACGGTGTACCTGTCGAGCAGCCGAACATATCGGCTCATCGCCGAGAGCCGAGCCGTCGTCAACGATCCGAAGGACTCCTCCTGTTCGAACAAGTTGCCCAGAAGGCAGTCGAGGAGACCGACAAGCACCTTGCTGCCAGGCAGGTAGGAGTCCAGCAGCACGACCCCGGCCGGCACCGTGCCGTTGTTCTCGAGGTGACTCGCTGTCGCCTGCGCGAGCAGTCCGCCCGCGGAATAGCCGACCAGCACGAACGGGTCGTCACGGACGGTGCGGCGCACGGTCTGCGCGAACAGTTCGACAATCGTGTCCATGGAGGCAGGCAACCTGTCCCCTGTGGCGAATCCCGGCATCTGCAGTGCGGACACCATTCGGATGTGCCGAAAAGACGAGGCGAACCGGGTGAACTGGGGTGGCCCTCCCATCCCGATCGGTGAGGCGACACAGATCAGGCGCGGAAACCGCTGGCCTACCACGAGGTCCACCGCGGCTGGTATGCCGTCCAGTTCGGTCGGCGACTGAAACGACGGGCGGAGGTCGGCGACCACGTTCAGCAGCTCGAAACCCCGTTCTCGCTGTCCGGTGCGGACCGCCTCACGGAACAGCGTGCTCAGGGTGTCCTGCTCGGCTTCGGCCCTCACGGGAGTGGCCAACTCGCCGGCGAGGTGACGGGCGAACGCGAGAGGAGTCCTGTGGTCGAACAGCGCGGTCGCCGGAAGGCGCAACCCGAGAGTTCGGTTGACGACGTTGCGCAATTCTACTGTGGACAGAGAGTCGAAGCCGGCGGCAAGGAAGCTCTGGCTCGGATCGATCTGCTCGGGGCCGTCGTGGCCGAGCACGGTGGCTGTGGCGGAGCGGACCATGCCCAACAACACCCGTTCCCGATCCACAGGCCCCATTCCCGCCACCCGCTCCCGCAACGACACCTCACCACCACCAACCCCCACCGCCGGGGTGCGGGGCCGCCTGCCAGCAGAC
>JAFAZC010000012.1 GCA_019239965.1 Kutzneria sp.
CAGTCTGGCATCGGAAGGGTCGTCGATCTCGATCACCTCGGCCACGGGGAGGAGTCTGCCAGTTCTCGCGATGTGGGAACTTTTTCGGTGGTCCTCAGCACACGATTCAAGTCCTCTACCTGCAAACTTTCACCAGTAGTCACACCAATGTGACAGAGAGCACCGATTTGGCCGCTAGCGACTGGGCACCCCATGTGTCACGGTGGGCTCTCGCTTCAGGCGCCTGCGGACCGGGTCGCAGCCAAGTGGGAGGCGGCATGGGCAAGGACGTGTCCGACCGATCGTTCAGCCGGGAGGACCGCCAGCGTTATCGGGAGAAGGTCCAGCGGTGTCTCGAGGCATTGGCGATGATGCTCGCGGACGACGTGTTCTCCTTTCCCCAGCAGCAAATGGGGCTTGAAATAGAGCTCAACCTCGTTGATGAGGCGCTGCGGCCGGCACGGGCCAACTCGGTGGTCCTCGAGAAGATCGACGACCCCTCCTTCACTACCGAGCTCAGCCAGCACAACCTGGAGATCAATGTGCCGCCTCGGCCGCTCGCCGGCAACGAGGCGTTGGACTTGGAGCGCGAGCTACGCCAGACCCTCAACGACGCCAATGCGAAGGCCAACGACGCCGGAGCCTCTCTTGTGCTGATCGGCGTGCTTCCAACGCTGCGGCCCGAGCACTTCCATCCGAGCTGGCTGACGACCGACCGCCGCTACTCCATGCTCAACGACGAGATTTTCGCCGCGCGGGGCGAGGAGATGGTGTTGAGCATGGATGGCCCCCCTATGCCCGGCGGCGATCGCGAGCAGCTGCGCAGCTACGTGGAATCGATCCTGCCGGAGGCCGCGTGCACCTCGGTCCAGCTGCACCTGCAGGTCAAGCCGGAGGATTTTGCCGCGCACTGGAACGCGGCGCAGTGCCTTGCCGGCGTTCAGGTAGCCCTGGCGGCCAACTCCCCGTTCCTTCTTGGGAAGGCTCTCTGGCACGAGACGAGGATTCCGCTGTTCCAGCAGGCGACGGACACAAGACCCGAGGAGCTAAAGAATCAGGGCGTGCGGCCCAGGGTGTGGTTCGGCGAGCGCTGGATCACCTCCATCTTCGATCTGTTCGAGGAGAACGTCCGCTACTTCCCCGGGCTGCTCCCGATGATCGACGAACAGGACCCACTCGCGGAGCTTGCGGAGGGACGCGCGCCCAAACTGCTCGAGTTGAGGCTGCACAACGGAACCGTGTGGCGGTGGAACCGCCCCGTTTACGACCTCGTCGATGGCGTCCCCCATCTGCGAGTGGAAAACCGTGTACTGCCCGCGGGCCCTACCGTGGTGGACATCCTGGCGAACGCGGCGTTCTTCTATGGCGCCCAGCGTGCGCTGTCGACCCAGGAGCGTCCATTGTGGACGCAAATGTCCTTCCAGGCCGCAGAGGAGAATCTCTACTCCGGTGCGAGGCACGGTATGGACGGGCAGATGTACTGGCCGGGAATCGGCTGGCTGCCACCTGATGAACTGGTGCTGCGCAGGCTGCTGCCGATGGCGCACGAGGGGTTGCGCGACTGCGGTGTCTCCGACGCGGCGCGGGAGCGGTATCTCGGTGTCATCGAGCAGCGGTGCGTCGCGCGCAGGACCGGTTCGGACTGGCAGCGGGACACCGTCACTCTGCTGGAACACCGTGGCAACAGCCGGGAGTCCGCTCTCGTCGGCATGCTGCGGCGCTACATCGAACTGATGCACACCGGCGACCCGGTACACACCTGGCCCGTCGGCTGACTCATCGACCAGGCCCCCGACCCCGCCAGCCGGGGACCTGGTCTCTCTCCCCCGGGTCTGGCTGTCGCACGCGACATGACCTTCAAGTGAGGTTAGCCTCACATAAACCGCGGGTCAATTGACCCACATCGCGGGGACGGCCGAGTGACGGTCACACTCCACCGCGACGTCGGCGGGACACCACGAACCTCGGCAACGCGACGCCGCCAGATCGCGCCAGCGCCAGGGCGCAGAGCACAGCCGCGGCCACGGACACGATGCCGCCGACGATGAACGGCGACCGGCCGCCGAACTGCTCGGCCAGCCAACCAGTCAGCGGCCCGCCGAGTGGAGTGCCACCGAGCAGGACAAGCATGTACAGCCCCATCACGCGGCCTCGCACGGTGGGGTTCACCGACAGCTGAACAGTGCTGTTCGCCGTGTTCAGGAAGGTGATCACGAGAACACCGATCGGGATCAGCATCAGGGCGAACGCGGAGTACGTCGGCATCGCGCCGAGCAGAACCTCGAGCACGCCGAACACTAGTGCGCTTCCGAAGAGCAGTCGCAGTCGTGGCCGTCCCCTCGTACTGCGCCGTGCGGCAAGGACGGCGCCGGCGAGAGTACCGATGGCGAGCATGGTGGACAGCAGGCCATAGCCGTCCGCGCCCTGGCCGAAGACGTTGGCCGCGGCCACCGCCAGGGTGGTGAAGAACGTCACACCGAACGTGCTGACCAGGAACACCAGCGCCAGCAGCACAACAAGGTCGGACCGGCGGCGCACGTAGCGCAACCCCGCCATCAGCTGGCCACGGCTGCGCGGCACCGGTTCCACCCGATGTAATCGCCAGGGGTCCATTAGGAACAGACCCATCAGCACGGCGGCGAAACTGACGAAATTGCCGAGAAAGACCCAGCCGGTGTCGATCTTGGTGATCAGGAATCCGGCGATGGCCGGGCCCACGATCCTCGCCAGGTTGAACGTCATCGAGTTCAGCGCGACGGCATTGGTGACATGGTTCCTGCCCACCATCTCCACCACGAAGGACTGCCGGACCGGCGTCTCGATGGCGGAGAAGCAACCAAGTACGAGACAGAACAGGTAGACCTGCCACAGGCGGGCGAGCCCCGTGACGTCGAGCAGGCCGAGCACGAGAGCGCACAGACCCATGCAGGCCTGCACGACCATCAGCAGCTTGCGCTTGTCCATCCGGTCCGCGAGGACGCCCGCCCACAGCGACAGCACCAGGGTCGGGATGAACTGGAGCGCGGCGGCGATACCGAGCGCGACCGGACTCTTGCCCGACAGTTCCAGTACCAGCCAGTCCTGGGCGACACGCTGCATCCAGGTGCCGATCAGGGAAACGATCTGGCCACCCGCGTACAGCCGGTAGTTGCGCTCGCGGAGCGAGCCGAACATGCCGCCTCGCGGGGATGCCTCCAGCGGGGGCGGCACGGCACTCGACGCATCGTCGACCTGTTCTGCTCCGGTACTCCCCGCGTACGTCGGCACGTCGTTACTGCCCCGCCATTCTGTCGATGATCTCCGCCGCACGGGAGAGAAGCTCCCGCTCGGCGGGGTCCAATTCCGCCAGTCTGAGGTCGAGCCACGCCTCTCGCGCGCAGATCTCCGCCTCGATGTAGGCCGTTCCCCGCTCGGTCAGCTCGACGATCGCCTGCCGGCCGTCGGTGGGGTGCTGGCGTCGTGACACGAAGCCGGCCTCCTCGAGCGCGGCGATGACTCTGGTCATCGACGGCGGCTGGACCCGCTCCTTCGCGGCGAGCTCACTCGGACTGAGCGGCCCACACTTGCGCAGGCAGAACATCGCCGAGATCTGGGTGAGCGACACCGACGAGCTGGCACGCTGGGCCCGCAGCCGCCGGTTGAGTCGTACAACCGCCAGCCTTAGCCGGCTGGCGAGCGAGGGCTGATCCGACTCGGACTCGACCACATAGTTAGCATACCTCACTAAATTGTTCGCCGGCTCGTCCACGTGACGGAGTACCCTGCCAACGTGGCCGAGCAGCCCCGGCAGGGTCGCCGAAACAACCTCCGCACACCGCCGCCGCCGCCGCCGCGCTCGCTGACCGACCCGATTCCGGTCGTCGTCGTGGGCACCGCGGCGTTCCTCGTCGCCTTCCTTGTGTTGCTCGCCGTCCACGCCCCACGGCTGTGGACCTGGTCCTGCCTAGCCGGCTTCGTGCTCGGGTTCGCGGGTTACGCCGTGTTCCGCTGGCAGCTCGCCGCCGTCCGGCGGGGCTCCCGGGGGGCCCAGGAAGGTATCCGCTGAGTCGGCCGAACGGGCCGCGTTCTCAGGCCAGGTAGGCGCCGGCCGTCGGCTCCTCCAGGAGTGCGGCGAGCAGATGCCGCTCATCCCACCTGTCGACCGCCCACGCCAACCCGCGCGCCATCCCGGACGGCGTGTCCTCCACGTGCACCACCCCGTCCTCTGTCACCCACCACGACACCTGATGGACACCATCCGCCCGACGGACCCCCAACTGGTCGTGCACAACGACAATACCGGCCGGGACGGGCCGGTCCACCAGTTCGCTTGCCGCCACCACCGCACCGAGATCGGACCATGCGACAGCGACGCCGTCCCCGACAAGGGCGTCGGCGTCCACCTCGTCAGCGGCCAGCGGCAGGTCCAGCAACTCGGCGAGCGCCTCGGCGTCGTCGGGATCCGCGGCGAGCACCTCCTCGGCCGGGAAAACCGCGAGCAACCACGGCGAATCCAGCATGACCACACGGTCCGCGGGAACAGCCTCTCCCGTGAGCACCCGGACGCGGTCACAGAGCTCGACCTCGGCCGGCTCGACCGCACCGGAGCGGACCGCGGCCGCCACCACCGCATGCGTCCTCATCGCGCGGCCCGCGGACAGCGTGCGGTCAGGATCGCCGAGGCGTCGCAACACGTCAGCCGCGTCGACCGCGTCCGTGACCACGAGGTCCGACCGCACGCCGATCGCGGTGAGCAGATCGTCGCGCAGACCGAGGTCGGGGATCGGGTCGTACAGGCCGGCAAGTGTCTCGGCCTCCGCGAGGCGCCACTCACGCGGCGGCGCTCCAGCCAGCCCGGCATTGCGGCTCAGCCACCACACGGTGTGGCCGTGCGGTCGCGACAAGGCCTGCCACGTTTCCGGCGCACTCGCCAGCAGGCTCAGAGCGGCCGGCCACTTGTCGTCGGCCACCAGATCGAGGTCACGGACAGCCACGAGGCCGGCGGGCGGGCTGACGTCGCCGTCGATCCACGCCCACCAGTCGCGCTCGTCGACAAGGCCGTGGTCCGGGCTCGTGGGGGACTGGTCAACAACAACGACGAACGAGTCGAGCACCCCGACGGCCGCGAGCACGTCGTCCGGCCAGCGTTCGGCCACCTCGTCGGCGAGCACCCCGACCGGGGCGTCCTTGCCGACGGCGTCCTCGGCGAACACCGCGCGCAGCGGACTGGTCGGCAGGATCAACTCCTCGGCGCCGCGCAGCTCGCCGTCGACGTCGGGCAGTGCCAAAGCGGCGAGCCACGGCCGTTCACCGCGTCGGACACCGGTCGACTCCACCAGCCACAACACGGTGTCGGCCAGCGCCGTGACGTCCATGCCCGACTCGGCGTCGTCCATGCTCCGTTCGACGGCGGACCGCATCGCGTCGAGCAATTCGGGGGGACCGGCCCGTCTGGCACCGAGCCGCTCGAGGAGCGGATGCACCGCGTCCGGATGGGCCACCCGGACCGCGGTGAACCCGCCGACCCCGTTCCCGGCGTCCTCCGTTGTGGGCAACGCCCGGATGATCTCGTCGTCGAAGTCGGGAAGCAGCACGTCCCTCGGCCCGATGGCCAGCCGACCATCCACCAACGGCACGGGCAGCGCGCCGAGTTCCTCCCGAGCAACCGGATCCCGCTCGGCGACCGGTTCGATCGCCGCGTAGAACCTGGCCCACCAGCTCGGAGCCCGAGCATGCCCGGAAACCGCCGCGACCAGCTCGGCGAGCCCCAGCCGCGAGACGCCGACCGCGGCGAGCCGTACGGCGAAGCGGCGATCGGACAGTCCGGCGAGAACGAGGCCGTCGACTCCGTCCGCCAGCAGCTCGGCGAGTTCCGGTGCCACGACGTCGAGCACTCGTGCCCGAGCCGGCGCGACCACCCCACCGGTGTGCAGCGGAAGCCACACGGCCGACCTCAGGCTCTCCACCACCATCGCCCGCAGTTGACCATCCACTTCGGACTTGGGAAAGTCCGGGGTCGGCACGAGCAGGACGCGCTGGTCCGCCGGCGACGCGAGAACCAGCCGCACGAAGGTCTCCGCAGCGGCCGCGAGTACCGCATCGGCTGCCGGTCCCGGGCGGAGTCGGCGACGTGACGGCTCGAGGGGAACCGTCGCGATCAGCCGTGCCGGCAGGGACAATCGCTCCTCGGTTGGCGTTGGGGCGTGCAGCACGTCATCACCGATCGGCAGCGGTGTCCCGTTGTCGTCGAGGGGAACCGCCCAACAGACCGTCCACTCCGGACGCTGACGGGCCTCGACGCCCAGACCGGCGACGTCGGCGGCGGCGAGTTCGCCGGCCGAACGGCTCAGCAGCCAGCGCACCGGCCCGTCGGGACAGTGCAGGACGGCGACACTGTCGCCAGTGTCCTCCCGCCACCAGCTCCGGTCGGCGATCTCGATACGGGACAGCCCCGGCAGTGCCAGCAGCAGGTCAGGAACCTGCGCGGCGAATCCCGCGAGCAGGTCGGCACCGACCATCCCGTTCCGCAGCGGCAGTCTGACCTCGGTGTCGAACCCCGTCGGCGGCGGCGGCTCGTCGTCAGACAGCGGCCAGGCAAGCCGCAGCACGGGAACGGCCCCGTCCCGCTCGGCGAGCTCGGGCATGTCGGCGACGGCCTGTCTCGTCCGCGAGGCGGAGAACGCCACGCCGCCAGTGGTCGACACCACCCGTGGTTCGTCGCTGACCGCGAGCACAGCGGCGAACCCGACACCAAACCGTCCCACCGTCCGCTCGCCCCGCTTGGCGGACGCCCGCAGCGAAGCGAGCGCGGCGACACCGTCGGCACTCAGTGGCGCGCCGGTGTTGGCGGCGAGCAACTCGCCGTCGGAAATCGAGAGCCGGAGCACCCCACCGGTACCGGCGGCGTCGGCGGCGTTCTGGGCCAACTCGACGAGCAGGCGGTCCCGGTAGCCGCCAAGCCGAAGGTCTTCCTCGGCGTTGGCGTCCTCCCGGAACCTGGTCGGCGATCCGCGCCAGGTGTCGAGCACGGAGGAACGAAGCTCGTCGATCCGGAAATCGGTCACCGCTGTCGGCCGATCACGGCTGCACGTCGAGCTCGGCGTCGTCATAGATGAGCTCGGCGACCGCCACCTGGGCGCTGGTGTCCACGTGGACCTCGGAGTGGGCACCACATCCGTATTCCACATGCACCACGTGCCCGTCGGCCGGTGCGATCTCGTTCGCGCACACTCCGAACGCCGCTCCGAGCGAGCCGGCGATCCGCTGGTAGAAGCCACATGTGCCGCAGCGGGCCGGCGCGCTCCTCGCCATGTCGCTGCGCGGGCCGAAATCGCCAGCGTCCCACCGCCGCGCCGATTCCAGCCGGCCGAACCGGGACAGCACACGGACCCGGCCGAGCCCGATCTCGGTGGCCACCTCCTCGACGGCGAGATCGTCGCAGGCGAGGTAGCCGGGAGCTAGTCGCGGGTCGCCGGCCTCGGTCGGCATCAGGTCACCGACACCGAGGTCACCGGCGCGTACCCGCTTGTCCCAGGGAACCCACTGGGGGGCGATCAGCGCGTCGGGGCCGGGCAGCAGGACCACCTCGCTGACGGTGACCGGTTCGTCACCACCCGCGGTGGCGATGGTGACCGCCCACCGCCAGCCGTCGTAGCCGGGGCGCTCGGCCTCGAAGAGGTGGGTGACCGACGTCTCGTCCTCGGCGAGGACCCCGGCGTGGGCACCGATGGGCTCCCCGCCTGCCTCTTCCCGCGCCGCGGCGCGGGCGAGCTCGACGAGCGCGGCGAGATCCGGATGTGGGGACTGCTCGTCGGCGTTGTCACGGGTGGGCGGCGCGGTCACATGTCGATTGTGCCGCACCGGCGTCGCACCGGCGCACGTGTGTCGGTCACGTGCGGGAGACGAGCCGGACAAGCGACCGGTCCGGCACGCGTGGGGCAGGAGTACGGCAAGATTGGGGCGTGACTGGCCAAGGCCCGACCGACCACCCGCCCGGCCGTCGCGGCTGGAGTGGCGGGAGCCGCCGACGCCGCTGGCCGGCCGGCACCGGACCTGTACCGGCCACGGAGAGGTCGCCGTCAGTGAAGCCGCCGACGAGGCCACTGCCCCAGCCGAAGCCACCGTGGTACGCCGACTCAGCCGGGCACCCCGATTTCGCTGCTCCGGAGTACCAGCGCTCGACCGTGGACCTCGGACTCGTTCCCCCTGAGCGTCCGCGGTCACTGGCGGGCACGCCACGTCTGCCCAAGAAGCTCACCGTGACCAGGGTCGCGCTGTTCCGCGGTCGGCAACTTGCCGGGCAGGGGTGCGCGGGCGTTTCGCCGGGCTCTGCATGCCGACGGCGCCGACCGGTCCGGGCTCGCGGCACTGACCTGGGCGGTGATGCTGAACTACGCGACCGACGCGACGATGGCCGTCGCACTGGCCAACACCCTGTTCTTCTCGGCGGCGACCGGCGAGAGCAAGGGCAAGGTCGCGCTCTACCTGTTGATCACGGTAGCGCCGTTCGCGGTGATCGCCCCGGTGATCGGTCCCGCGCTCGACCGCGTCCAGCGCGGGCGGCGGATCGCGCTGGCCCTGTCCTGTCTCGGGCAGGGACTGCTGTCGGTGGTGATGGCGCTGCACTTCGACGACTGGCTGCTGTATCCCGCCGCGCTTGGCACGATGGTGCTGTCCAAGTCGTTCACCGTGCTCAAGGCCGCGGTCAGCCCCAGAGTCCTGCCCGCCGGGGTGACCCTGGTGAAGACCAACGCCAGGCTCACCGTGTTCGGGCTTGCCGCCAGCGGTGTCTTCGGTGCGCTCGCGGCCGGCTTCGCCGCGGTGTTCAACTCGCCAGGCGCACTGTGGTTCACCGCCGCGCTGTGCGTCGTCGACGCCGTGTTGTGCCTGAAAATCCCGTCCTGGGTCGAAGTGACCGAGGGTGAGGTGCCGACCTCGCTGCGCGCCGATCCAGCCAAGACTCGTCAGCCCATGGGCCGCCAGCTCGTCGTGACGCTGTGGGGCAACGGAATGCTCCGCGTGCTGACGGGATTCCTGACCCTGTTCGCCGCATTCGTGATCAAGGCGCAGACCGAGCACAACGCCTCGGCAGTCCAGCAGGTGCTGTTGCTCGGCGTTGTCGGCGCGGCCGCCGGCGCGGGCAACTTCGTCGGCAACGGCATCGGCGCGAGAACCCACTTCGGCAAGCCGGACCAGGTGGTGATCAGCTGCCTTGCTGGCGCGCTCGGCATGACCGTGCTCGCCGCCGTGCTGCCCGGTGTGCCGACGGTGGCGCTGCTGGCGCTGGTCGCCGCGGTGTGCAGTGCGCTGGCCAAGGTCAGCCTTGATGCGACCATCCAGGACGACCTCCCCGAGGAGTCACGCGCGTCCGGATTCGGGCGCTCGGAGACGATCCTGCAGTTCGGCTGGGTGCTCGGCGGTGCGATAGGGGTACTGCTGCCCGCTGAGTACTGGATCGGCTTCACCGCGATCGGTGTGGTGATCGGTATCGGCCTGGCGCAGACCGTGATGACGCACCGGGGTCGATCGCTGATTCCCGGATTCGGCGGCAATCGGTCGGTGCGGCCCGACGCTATCACCCGACGCGACCGAAGGCAGGAATCGGACACAGTCCAACGGCCGCCCATGTCGCCGGGAAGAGAGGGCGGCTAGGGGGCTAGGGATCGAGGTCCTTCGCCACCCCGCGGACGATCTCCGCGACCAGCTTGGCCGCCTTGCGGTCCGGATAGCGGCCCCGCCTCAGGTCGGGCTGAACCTTGACCTCCAGCACCTTGATCATGTCCTCGATGAGGCCGTGCAGCTCCTCGGCAGGGCGGCGTTTGGCTTCCGCGACCGACGGAGGCGCGTCGACAAGCCGCACTGACAGCGCCTGCGGTCCACGTCGCCCCTCCGCCATCCCGAACTCGATCCGCTGTCCTGTCTTGAGGCTGCTGACGCCCGCGGGCAGGGCTGAGGCCCGGACATAGACGTCCTCGCCGCCGTCCTGGGTAACGAAGCCGAACCCCTTCTCCGCGTCGTACCACTTGACCCTGCCGGTCGGCACCGTCTTGCCCTCCCATTCGAAGAAAACGAACGCGCCGAGGGCCGTGCCCATGGCGCGAACCTCAAGCGTAAGGCATCCAGATAACCGATGGGGCAATCCGAGCTAGGCTGCACACATGGTGAGATCCCTACCGAGGTCGACAGGGACGAACCGATGAGCAAGCTGATGCCACTGTCGATGATGGTGTTCGCGGCCGGACTCATCGCACTCGCCGCGGTCTTCGCCCTGCGTGCCAGCGGCGTCGATCATCTTCCGGTGTGGCTCGACGTGACCAGCGCCATGCTTGTGCCACTGGGCATCACAATGGGACTCATATCTGTGTTCCGTGGTCACGAGCGGGACTGACCAGGCCCAGCGAAGCGGGCCGAGTTGTTCGCTAGCCAGTCGGGGAACTCGGTCAGGTCGGACAGCACAGCCTCCGCCCCGGCGCACGCCAGTTCCTCGGCGCCGCAGGGACCGGTCGCCACCGCCACAGCCGCCGCCCCGGCCGCAAGCGCACCCGTGACATCCCCCACGTGGTCACCGACATAGACGGTCGCGCCCTGCTCCCTCAACACGATTCCCTTGTCCGCGGCCCACAGCTCGCCGGCGAGATGGTCGACCTCCCACCCGAGCGCCTCAATGTGCAGCCGCGCGTTGCCCGCGTGCTTGCCCGTCACGACCACTACCCTGCCACCCAGTGCACGCACCGCCGCGATGGCATCAACCGCACCGCGCATTGCCACCGTGCTAGGGATCACCAGCCGCGGATAGGAAGCGCGATATCTCACCACCAGATCCGGGATCAACTCGTCGGCGACTCCGAACCAGCCGAACACCGTTGCCAGCGGCGGGCCGAGATTGTCGACGAAGTAACCGCCGTCCAACGCGAGGCCGGTCTCCACGGCGAGCTCGTCCATTGCCAGCCGCATCCCGGGCCGTGCGTCGATCAGCGTCATGTCGAGATCGAAACCCACTGTCAGACACATCCGACCGCCCCCGAGTCACACCGACACCCGCACCGCGAACTGTCCAGGTCACGCCCACCTCGTCGGCGCACCGTTGTCAGGCCAGAATTCCGTCCGGGACGGATCTGAGAACCATTGCCGGGCCGGCGAAGTCGCGGCGAACACTACCCTGGCCAACATCATCGCGACAGGGTCGTGACCGGCCCGGCCCGGCGGTCGTCCGACGCCGCGACATCCGACCCGTCGACCGTGCGCATCGGCCGCGGCGCACCCCTGTTACCGGCCGCCTTCAGCGGGCTGCGAGACTGGGATCACATTCCGCTACTGAGGGAGACACCGTTGACACGGTCCGTATCACGGCGCGCCGTGCTCGGCATGGGTGTCACGGCAACGGCCGCCCTCGCCGGATGTTCGGCGCAGCCACGGCCAGCCAACCCACCGGCCACGACGAGCACCGCGGCGACGAGCGGTTCGGCGACGGCGACGACCGCGGGCACGCCGGCCACGACCACTCCCACTGGCGGCCCCGCCGTCGAGGTCGTTCGCGGGTCTGGCGATCGCAAGGAGGTCGCACTGACCTTTCACGGCGCCGGGTCACTCGACATCACTCGACAGGTGATCACACTGCTCGGCAAGCACGGCGCGAAGGTGACCGTGCTCGCGGTCGGCTCCTGGCTGGCGACCACTCCCGACGCGGCACGGATGGTTCGGGACGCGGGACACGAACTGGGCAACCACACATGGAGTCATCCCGACCTGGCACGGCTCGCACCCGCGGCGGTACTGGCCGAGATCGAACGCTGCCGGGACGCACTGGCCCGGGTGACCGGTACACCGGGAACGTTCTTCCGACAGTCGCAGAACCAGCACGCGACGCGGGAAGAGCTGGCGCAGGCCGGCAAGGCCGGATACACGCGCGCGCTGTCCTACGACGTGGACTCCCTCGACTGGACCGACCCCGGCGTGTCCGGCATACGCAAGGCGACCGCGGCGGCAAAGGCCGGCAGCGTGGTGAGCATGCACCTCGGGCACGAAGGCACCGTCGCGGCCCTGCCGGGGATCCTCGCCGACTTCGCCTCGAAAGGCCTGACCTTGGTGACCGCGACCGAACTGCTGAGGTGAAAGGTGCCCTCTTCGCTGCCGATGCTCCGCATCCTTGTCGGCGTCGCCATGCTGACCACCGCCTGTGCCACGCCAGTCGCACCGGTGGTGGCGAAGTCGTCGAGCAGCAGCACTTCGCCGCCGCCCCCTGTCCAGGCCAAGGATCCGGTGGCGGAAGGACTGCCCGGCATGCCGCCGGTGACCGATCCGCACAACATCGCCGCCGCCGCCGGCGCGGGAATGGTGCTTGACAAGCTCAAGCGGGACAAGCCGCTGGTGTACGTGCCGCACAGCGAGTCCGGTGACGTCTGGGTGATCGACCCGACGACATTCGCCGTTGTCGCCAGATATCCCGGCGGCAGGGAACTGCAACACGTCGTGCCCTCCTACGACATGCGGACGCTGTACGCCACCGATGACGTCGGGGACCATCTCGTGCCGTTCGACCCACTCACCGGCCGGCCAGGCAAGCAGATTCCCGTCGTCGACCCCTACAACATGTACTTCACGCCGGACGGGAAGTACGCGATCTCCGTCGCCGAGCGGCTCAAGAAACTGGTGTGGTATGACCCGGCGACCTGGACCGAACACGACGAGACAGCCGTCGAGAACTGTGCGGGCATCGACCACGCGGACTTCAGCGCCAACGGGAAGACGGCCGTGTTCACCTGTGAGTTCGCCGGTCGGGTCGCCGTGATCGACGTCGCGACGCACACACTGCTGCGGACAATCGACATGCCACGGCGGAACACCATGATGGGGCCGCAGGACATCAAGCTCGCACCGGACGGCTCGGTCTATTACATCGCCGACTCCGACGAGAACGGGTTGTGGGTGCTCGATGGTGCCGCCACGAAGGTGCTGCGGTTCATCCCCACCGGCCGCGGCGCGCACGGTCTCTACCTCTCACGGGATGCCAAGCAGCTGTATGTGACCAATCGGCACGAGGGCAGCGTGAGTGTGCTCGACTCCTATACGGGACAGGCCCTTGCCACATGGCGCATTCCTGGCGGCGGCAGCCCCGACATGGGCAACGTGAGCGCAGACGGGACACAACTGTGGATCTCCGGCCGGTACGACCGGGTCGTCTACGTGTTCTCCACCAAGGACGGCTCGCTGATCAAGAGGATTCCTGTCGGAAGCGGGCCGCACGGCCTGTGCGTGTGGCCGCAGCCCGGCCGCTACTCACTCGGCCACACCGGCATCACCCGATGAACGAGAACCTAGTGCGGCCCCGACATGCCAGAGATCGTCGACATACCAATCGAGGGGTCGTAGAAGAAATCGAACTCCTCGTCTTTGGTGCCCCCCTGGGTCAGCGTCACCTGGACATGAGCGACGACCATCTTGTCCGGCTCTGACACCGACAGGGCTTGGGTCAAGGCAACCGCGGTGACTCCGTTCCAGGCACTGTTGTGGTACACCTCGGGATCGTTGTTGCACGCGTTCCGCAGAGCGGCGCCGAGCATACGGAAGGCTCCCGGCCAGTCCATCCTGTTGACCGTGGCGATGTGATTCCGCACCGTCTGTTCGAATACCTCGACATCACTCGGCCCCGACGGATTCGGGCTCGGATGCGGGCCGCCGGCGCCCGGAGACTGTCCCGACGGCGCGGACGAACCCGAGCCAGGAGCCTTCGAATCGACGGGCTTGACGGACGAACTGGTTGAGGAGGACACCCCGGTCGAACTCGTGGGACTGGTCGAGCTTGCACTGGGGCGGCCCGACGCCGTCACCGAGCCGTTCGTGTTCTGCCTGGAGGAACCCGCACTCCCGCCTACCGCGGGCTGCCCCTCCGTGGCGGTGCGCTGCATCCCGGTGACGATGAACACCCCGGAGACCACGATCGCGACGACAACGAGGGCCCCGATGGCCAACGCCAGTGCCGGTGTCTTCCCACCGCTGCGGGGCGTCGATGTGTCACCGTCGGGGTACAGCACGGGACCGGAAGCGGCAGGAGCCGACGGGCTTGGCGGATAGGGCCCGTTGGAAGGCCAGTGGACGAGCTGAACCGTCGTGCCGGGCCTCGGCCTAGTCATCAGCGCTTGCATCGCCGTGCCCTGAAGGACCGGAGCCTGGACTGGGGGAATACGAGTAGTGGTCTCGACCAGTGGTTCGCCCCCGCCGAGTGGCCCCCCACCCAATGGCGTCGTGGGGAGTGAGACGGATCGACCAGCCGCCACCGCGGCAAGCGCCTCGGCGGCCTGAGGCATGGTCGGCCGTTGGGCGGGGTCGGCATGCAGCAGGCGCATCAGCACGTCGGTCAGCGCTCCCGACCGTTGCGGCGGGCGGATCTGGCCGGCGGCGACACTGTGCAGCAGGGCAAGGGAATTCTCATGCAGCCCGAACGGTGGCTCACCCTCCACGGTGGCGTACAGCGTCGCCCCGAGGGAGAACACGTCCGACGGCGCCTCCGGTTCACGCCCCTTCGCCACTTCCGGCGCGAGGTAGGCCGGAGTGCCCGCCAGCATCCCGGTCTTGGTGACCGTGACGTCTCCCGCCGCTCGGGAAATGCCGAAGTCGGTGATCTTCACCGTGCCGTTGTCACCGAGCAATATGTTGCCGGGCTTGACATCTCGGTGCACGATTCCCGCGTCATGCGCGGCGGCGAGCGCCGTTGCCACCTGGTTGCCGACCCTGGCCGCTTCCCACGGCGAAAGAGGCCCTCGCTCCTCGACCACCGACGCCAGGCTGTGTGACGGCAGGTACTCCATCACCAGCCAGGGTTGGCCGTCCTCTTCGGCCACGTCGAAAACGGAAACGGCATTGGGGTGGTGCAGACGTGCGGCGATCCTGCCCTCACGCATCGCCCGCTGCCTTGCCTCCTCCGCTTCGGCTGGCTCGAGGCCAGGCTGGAGTAACAATTGTTTGACCGCGACAATCCGGTGTAGTCGCTCGTCACGTGCCTGCCACACCACTCCCATGGCCCCGCTGCCGATGCGGCGTTCCAGCCGATAGCGTCCGGCTATCAGGCGGTTCTCGTCGGTCACCCGAGCTCCTCTGCTGAACGTGCGCAAAACCTGGTGAGCCGGCACGCATACCGTCGACATGAGTCACGCATACTGTCGCCCGGTATGGCGGGCCGAACGCGGAGCTCGCTGACAGAAGGCCGTACGGCCAATTCACCCTACCAGAGCATGTCGCCACCGCCTCGGAGCGCCACATTGACAAAGGCGGCCGATACGGCACCAACCACGCTGGACTGTGTGAACCATGACACCGGGCGTGGCCACTCGACCACGCCCGGTGTCTGGCGGAACCCAGCTGCCGCTGGGTACGGGAAGCTATTGCTGGTAGGGGGCGCCTGCCGCGTTCGCGGCGGCAGTGAAAGCACCCTTCATCTGCGGCCAGAACGTGCTGTCGAGACAGGAGAACTGTGGGAAGAATCCGCCACAGTTGCCCGCGTCCGGGCCGACCTCAATGGTGAAACTGGCCACCCCGAGGACCCCGTAGGTGAAATCGTCAGTGGTGCCACTGGTGAGGTAGCCGACCGTGCCTCCGTTGTTGTCGACGACGTAACCATTGGAGGCGGCCAGCTTCTTGCCGAGTGCGCGCAGAGCGGCGTCATTGGGCGATGGCTTGTTGGTATATCCCCACGGCACGATGATGTCGTTACCGTAGCTGTGCAGCGTGATCATCGTGCCCTTCGCCGTGACCGGAGCGGGATCGTTGTCCCCGGTGCCACGCTGCACGGGGTAGATCGACCGGAAGAAACCCTCCAGGCCCTTCACCTCCGGCTCGGATGCCACCGTTGGCCCCTGGAAGGTCTCGTCACACGGTGCGTTGGAGTCGCCGCCCCACTTGTAGGTGGAGTTGCGGTTGAGGTCGATGCCGGTGTCGGTGCCGACGCAGCCCCCGCCGTTGGTGTCGTCGACGTTCTTCCGCTGCATTCTCGGCGAGTTGCCACCGGAGGCCACCACATCGACGCCGTCCGGGTTGGCGATCGGAATGACCCAGACCTCCGTGTTGTCCAGAATCGCTTTCGCCTGCGGATCGGTGGCGTAGCCGTTGACCAGGTAGTCGATCCAGCGGAGGGCGAGTTCGCCAGTGGAGATCTCCCTGGCGTGTATCTGAGCCATCAGGGTGAACTTCGGCTTGTGCGAAGTCGTGCTCAGCGAGCAGTCTCCCGCCTGCTTCTTGGTCAGGCAGATCGCCTCGATGTCGTGACCGCCCTTGCCCTTTGTCTTGAGCCAGGAGTCGCCGATGTCGTAGGTGGTCGCCAGGTCGGGATGGGCCGACGCGACGTCGGTGAGGTGGGCCAGCTGGGCGGGAACCGTGCGGTATCCGCCGTAGTAGGTGTCGGCGGCCGGGGCACTGCGGGCAACATCCTTGTAGACGGTGTCCCGCTTGACCGGCTGGTAGCCCAGCCTACGAAGGGCGTCGGCGGTGGCCTGGCCGCCGACCACGTCGACCGCGCCGTCATCGGTGGCCTCGGCGACGTCGAAGCCCGCGGCGAGCAGTTGCGCCGGTTGGCCGGCCGTGACCGGAACCCGCCACAGAATCGGGGGGTCGCCCGCCGGCGCCGCGGACGCGGCGGACGTGAACATCGCCGCGGGAAGCAGCAGGGCGGTCACCCCGAGCGCGAGGGGGAGCAGGGATCGTGGGGCCATCTTGGCACTCCTCCGACGAAAGTCCTTCACGGTCCAGTACGGCACGCACGGTGACTGACGCAACGTGGTTACCGTGGCGTACGCACAGTGTCCAACGCCGGCGCGGAGCCGGCACCCTCCATTCGTTGGGTTCGTGCCACCTCAGTCCGCCGACCCACGACCACCACTTTGACCGCGTGTTACAGCGGTACCACTAAACAGGGGCCGCCGTCGAAGAGGCCACCGTCCACCGCGAGCACCTTGCCGTCGGCATAGGAGTGCGGACCGTCGACCTCGGTCGAACGGATGCCCAGCTGATCGGCGATGACGCTGTGGCCGTGCACGATCCGCTTCCCGCCGAACCGAGTCATCAGCTGGTCGGCGACATCACCGCCGTCAGGTCCCCGGAACGCGTACCGGGTAGTCATCCGGTGCCAGCAGTCCCACCAGTCGGTGAGCTCCCGCGCGTGCAGTATCGCGCTCACTTCGCTGTTGACCTGCTCCAGTGTGTCGCCCCAGTCGAGGTAGGCGGTGGTGTCCGAGTGCAGCAGGAGATTGTCCTCGGCAACGGCGGCGACCGGACGATCGACGAGCCAGCTCAGATGCCGTTCGGTCAGCCGGCTCAGGTCGGCGGCCTGTCCGCCGTTGAGGAGCCAGCTGCGGGCGAAGCTACGCACCCCGTAGTCCGACGGCACCTGGGTGTCGCCGAACAGGTACATGCCCATCAGCAGGATCTCGTGGTTGCCGAGCAGGGCACGGACCTTGCCGCCGGCGTCCTCGGCCTCTTCGCCGAGCCTCATCACCAGATCGATCACGCCGATGCCGTCGGGACCACGGTCGACGAAGTCGCCGAGAAACCACAGCCTGGTGTCTCCCGCTGTCCAGTGCCCGCCGGCGTCCACCAGTTCGCCCCGATGCAGGGCCGCGACCAACTCATCCAGATGGCCATGGACGTCGCCGACCACGAACACCGGTCTGTCCTGTTCGTCGTCGCGCACGCGCACGACGATAGGCGCTGTGTGCTGGGGGCAGCCGGTGAGCCGGGTCACCGTCGCATATCAAAAACCGTATCGGACTGATACTGACCGTGGTGGGAGAGCGGGCATCATGCGCGGCTGGGCGCCGGATGAACTGCGACTTCGGTCGCTTTCACCGCGAGCCACACCATGGTTCCCGGCTCGAGTGCCAGATCCGCGACCGCCGCGGGAGTCACGTCCGCGGCGAGCCCCTCGACCCAGTCAAGGCCGGGCGTGGCCGCGACGCGAAGCCGGATCACGTCACCGTGCGGCTCGAGGCCGGCCACGAGCGCCGGGAAGACGTTGCGCGGGCTGCCGTGTGGGCGCCGCACGTGCACCGCGACCGCGGACGGAGCGAACACGCCGACAACCGGGTCGCCATCGGTGACCGGTTCCTGACGCAACCCGGCCAGACGCGTGCCGTCCGGCGTGGCCAGGCCGTGTGGTCCCGCGGTACCGGCGATCAGATTGAGCCCGGCGACACCAGCACTGAACCGGGTACGTGGCCGGGCGAGCACGCTCCTGGTCGGCCCCTGCTCGACCAGGCGACCTTCGGACAGCACGATCACCCGGTCCGCGAGCACCAGCGCATCGAGCGGATCATGTGTGACCAGCAGCGCGGTTCTCGAGGCCCCGCGCAGTACCCGGCGCGTCATGGCGCGCAGGGCAGGGGCGGCGTCCACGTCCAGTGCGGCGAAGGGCTCGTCGAGCAGCAGCAGGTCTGGCTCGGCCGCGAGCGCCCTGGCCAACGCGACCCGTTGGGCTTGGCCACCCGACAGCTGCCAACGGCGACGACCCGCGAGCCCGACGGCGTCCACCTCCGACAACCAGTGCCGAGCCGCGTCCTCGGACTGACGCCGGGACGCACCGAGACAGCTTGGCCCGAAGGCCACATTGGCGAGCACGCTCAGGTGGGGGAACAGCAGCGGATCCTGCGCGAGCAGGCCAACACCACGCCGGTGCGGCGGGACGTGCACCCGCCTGCCGGTGTCGGTCAGCACCCTGCCAGCGAGAGCGATGTGACCCGTCTCGGGCCGTACAAGGCCGGCGAGCACCGAGAGCAGGGTCGATTTTCCCGCGCCGTTGCGACCGAGTACGGCGACGACCTCGCCGGAAGCCACCTCCATCCGCACGTCCAGTGCGAATCCACCGCGGCGTGCGACCACGTCCACGGCGAGGCCGGTCACGGGCTTCCCTCGATCACACGTGGACGGACAAGGGTGATCACGAGCAGGGCGAGGGCCACGAGGAGCAGGGAGACAGCGACCGAGGAGTCCACATCGGACTGGGCGAGCTGGTAGGCGAGCAATGGCAGGGTCTGCGTCGTGCCGGGGAAGTTGCCGGCAAAGGTGATGGTGGCACCGAACTCGCCGAGCGCCCGCGCGAACGTCAACACCAGACCGGATCCGATCGAGGGGAGCAGGAGCGGGACCGTGACCCGGCGGAACACCACGAACGGGCGCGCGCCGAGGGTCGCGGCGACCGCCTCGTACCGGGCGCCCGCGGTACGCAGCGCCCCTTCCAGGCCAATCACCAGGAACGGCATGGCGACGAAGGTCTGCGCGAGCACGACAGCGACCGTCGTGAACGGAAGCCGGATCCCGAGGGCGGCCTCGAGCAACCGTCCGCCGAACCCGTTGCGGCCGAGCAGGTACAGCAGTGCGAGGCCGCCGACGACCGGCGGAAGGACGAGCGGCAGCAGCACGGTTGCTCTCAGCAGGCGCAGCCCCGGCAGCCGTCCTCGGGCCAGCACGACGGCAAGCGGAACGCCGACCACGAGGCACAGCCCGGTCGCCGTTGCCGAGGTGCGAACCGACAGCCAGAGCGCGTCCACCGCGGCAGGCGAGCTCACCAGCTCCGGGAGCCGTCGCAGGTCGGTTCTGCTCAGCAGTCCGACCACGGGAAGGACGAGCAGCGCGACGGCGACGGCCGCCGGGACGAACAGCAGCGCCGGGAGTCTCACGGCGTCTGGAAGCCGACGCGATCCAGCGCCTGCCTGCCGAAGACTCCTTGGACGAAGTCGACAAACTGCGCGGCGGCAGTCGACCTCCGCGTGTTCTTCAGCACCGCGATCGGATAGTCGTTGACCGCCATGTCCGCTTCGGGGAAGGGGATTCCCAGGACTCGGCCTCCCGCGGAGTTCACATCGGTCACATAGACAACGCCCGCGTCAGCCTCTCCGGTTTCGACCTTGGACAGCACTCCGGTGACCGCGGTCTCCTGGCTGACCGGATGCACGGCGATTCGGCTCGACTGCTCGATCTTCTTGATCGCGGCGCCACACGGCACCGACTCGGCGCAGGTCACCACGACCACTCCGGGGCGAGCAAGATCAGCAAGTCGCACGACGTTCTTGGGGTTGGTCGGCCACACCACGATCTCCAGCCTGTTGCGCGCGAACACCTGGGGAACCGAGTCGGTGAGGCCGGCAGCGACCACCTTGCTCATGGTCGCCTGGTCGGCGGAGGCGAAGACGTCCGCCGAGGCGCCGTTGATGATCTGCTGCGCGAGCACAGCCGAGCCGTCGTAGGTGATCTTGACGGTCACCCCGGGATGAGACTTCTCGAACTGCGTCTTCATGTCGTCGAACGCCGCGGTGAGCGACGCGGCGGCCAACACGGTGACCGTGTCGGCACCCTGGCGAGGCGACGAGCCGCATCCGGCGGCCATCATCACCGCCAGCACGACCGACAGCGTCAGCCTGGTCATCGGCAGCCTCTGGGAGTCTCGACGATCACCTGGGTGGACTTGACCACGGCGACCGCGAGCGCTCCCGGAACGAGCCCGAGTTCGCGCACCGCCTCCGCGCTCATCAGCGACACCATCCGATGCGGCCCGCACCGCATCTTCACCTGAGCCATCACCCGGTCGGCCACGATCGACGTGACAAGGCCGACCAACCGGTTGCGCGCGGAGCTGCCAATTCCGGACGGGTCCGGCGTGGCTTGAGCACGGGCGCTGGCGAACGCGGCGAGTTCGGCGCCGTCGACGACCTTGTGGCCAGCCGGGTCGGCACCGGCGGTCAACTGGCCGGCCTGCACCCACCGACGCACCGTGTCGTCACTCACGCCAAGCAGTGCCGCCACCTCGCCGACGCGGTAGCGGGGCGGGCCCGATTCCGTCATGACCGAAGTCTAGCTCCGCAATTGCGGCGTCTCAGGCCTCCGACAGACTTGTCCGCGGATCAGATATCGGGGTCGTCCGCGATTCTCGCGGTCTCCCGACGCACCGCTTCGATCATCTCAACGGTGTAGTCATAGATCACCTTGCGCTGCTGCGGCGTGTACCGCGCGAGTACCTCCCCGCCGGCCTCGCCCAGTCCGCGGAACAGCGCGGCGATCCGGTCCGGGTCATTGGCCGTGATCTCGACGAGCACCTTTCTCCTGTCGTGCGGATCACGGACCCGACGCACGTATCCGGCCCGCTCCAACCGGTCGATGACACCGGTGACCGCGCCGGTGGACAGGCCGGACAGCTCGGCGATGCGGCCAGCCGTAAGCGGGCCACCCCCGCGGAAGGCCAGATCGAGACACTTGAGGTCGGTGGCGGACAGGCCAAGCTTCTCGGCGATCCTCGCATGGAACATGACCGTGACGGCGCTGCTGTCCCTGTTGATCGCGGCGAACCGCGCCAACTCCTCCGGACTGACCGGGAGGACCGGCTTCTCCTCGGTCGGGTCCGACATCGGCACCATCCACTCCAGCCCGACTGGCTCACTGGCTGTAAGCACAGCCTATAGCGAACGGGCGCGCAGGACGCTCCGGCGCGCCGTGAAGCGGCGAGTAGCTCCCGCCGGTGACACGGCCAACCGGCGGCCGCCCTATTAGCCTTGACGGGGTGACACAGGTCGAATTAGGGCTGCCCGGGATGTGGCGCATGCCCACGCGAACCACACGCCCGGACGAAAGCCGGTTGATCGACGGTTTCGGCCGGATCGCCACCGACTTGCGGGTGTCGCTCACCGACCGGTGCAACCTCAGGTGCACCTACTGCATGCCCGCGGAAGGCCTCGACTGGTTGCCGGGACCACAACTGCTCACCGCGGCCGAGCTGATTCGACTGATCACCATCGCGGTCCAGCGGCTCGGTGTCAGCGAGATCCGCTTCACCGGTGGCGAGCCGCTACTGCGCAGGGACCTTGACGAGATCCTCGCGGCGACGGCCGGGCTCACCCCACGTCCGACCCTGTCGCTGACCACGAACGGACTCGGGCTGGCGCGCAGGGCCGGTGCACTGCGGGCCGCCGGCCTCGACCGGGTCAATGTCTCGCTCGACACACTGGACTCGACGCGATTCGCGAGGCTGACCAGGCGAGATCGGATGGCCGACGTGCTCGCCGGGCTGGCGGCGGCCCGTGCGGCCGGACTGATGCCCGTCAAGGTCAACAGCGTGTTGCTGCGCGGGATCAACGACGACGAGGCACCGGCGCTGTTGCGGTTCTGCCTCGACAACGGCTACCAGCTCAGGTTCATCGAACAGATGCCGCTGGATCCCCAGCACGGCTGGCAGCGGGAGGGCATGGTGACCGCCGAGGAGATCCTGACCCGCCTGGGAACCGAGTTCGCGCTCACACCGGTGGCGGGGGCCCGCGGTGCCGCGCCAGCCGAACGCTGGCTGGTCAACGACGGACCAGCCACGGTCGGCGTGATCGCGTCGGTGACACGGCCGTTCTGCGCCGCCTGTGACCGGACAAGGCTCACCGCGGACGGGGCACTGCGTACCTGCTTGTTCGCCACGACCGAGACTGATCTGCGCGGGCCGATGCGAGCCGGCGCCAACGACGAGGAACTGGCCGAGGTCTGGCGAACGACCATGTGGGGCAAGGCGGCCGGGCATGGAATCAACACGGCCGGGTTCGCGCAGCCGGATCGGCCGATGAGCGCGATCGGCGGCTGAACGAATGATCATGACCGTACGGTATTTCGCCGGAGCGAGGGTCGCCGCCGGCGTCGGTGACGAGCGGTTCACGGTGAGCTCCGAGGCCACCGTGCACGACGTGCTCCGGATGGTCGAGGAACGCCATGGCGCAGACATGACCCGGGTACTGCCGGCCTGCAGTCTGCTATTGGACGGGGTGGCCGTGCGGGACACCGGCGTCCCCGTCCGGGACGGCGTCGAGCTCGACGTCCTCCCTCCTTTCGCCGGCGGCTGAGCCGACCCGCGTACGGACAGTCGTGGACCAGGTCACCTTTTACGCGTGCTGAGCGTCAAGGCGGTCGAGAGATAGCCAACCTGACGAATGCACACATGGAGGTACCCGTGAACGCACAGATCGGGCTGCTCGTCGTGACCATCCTCTGTGCTTTCGCCAACGGACTCGAGGTGGCGGCAAAGGCCGTGCGAGCCCAGTTCGTGATGCGGAACTCCGCAGAGGTCGGTGTGCCGCCGAGATGGATCCCCTACCTCGCGGCGGCCGAGGGAGCCGGTGCCCTCGGGTTGGCGCTCGGCCTGCTCGGAATTCGTCAGATAGGACTGGCCGCCGCCGTCGGGCTGGTGGTGTTCTTCGTCGGCGCGGTCCTCACGCACGTGCGCGCCAGGGTGTTCCACAACATCGCCTTCCCGGCCGCTTTCCTCGTCGTCGCCGTCGCCGCCGTCGCACATTTCGCGTGGGCGGCCGGCTAGCCAACCGCCGCGCGTCACCGGTGGTCGGCCGCCTGTGCCGGACCGACGTCACAGGCAACGGCGCCACGCGACTGGGAGCTTCTGAATCGATTCACTTCAGGGTACGAACCACTAGATTCACGGCCCGACATCCCGAAAAAAAGTGACTCAAGACTCACGTTTGGTAATTGATCTCGACTTAAAAACGGCCAGATAACAAGACCTTGACCTGCATAAATGCAGGTAGTCGATGTTAATCCCCACATTACTGTGATTAGCGTCACATATGCGCCTGTTTGGGATTTGCGCCGCGATTACGTACGGTCGCTTCTCGGCTGGACCCGAACCAGCCAGCACGACCCGGAGGACCGAAGCGCCAAACCTTGTCCGGCGGTCTTCCGGCCCCAATCCCGAGCGAAGGACAACTACTGGACAGGGGCGAGCGGAACCACCTCTGGGCGCCCGAGAACCGCCCTGGGGATACAGCCGGTGCACACCGGCCCGGTCCCGCCCGAGCGAGTCGAATCGAATGGCTCGTAATGCAGGCGCTGTAGCCGAGAGGACCATGATTTCTTTCTCCGGGAATTCCTTTCCCCGAAAGAACTCTTTCTCCAATGAGGGCTCTCTCTCCGATGGGAGTTCTTTCGCTGATTCGCTCCGCGAACAGTCCGCTGTCATTCGGACCGTGGCCAAGGTCGCCCTTGTCGGCGCGATCGTCGCCGCCCCGATGGCTATGACGGTGGGCACGGCCGACGCGGCCGGTCTCAACTGGGACGCGGTCGCGCAGTGCGAGAGTGGAGGCAATTGGGCGACCAACACCGGCAACGGCTACTACGGCGGTCTCCAGTTCTCCGCCGGTACGTGGCGCGCCTACGGCGGTGGGGCTTACGCGTCAACGGCCAACCAAGCAAGCCGTGCTGCGCAGATCGCCGTTGCTGAGCGCGTCCTCGCCGCACAGGGGCCCAACGCCTGGCCGACGTGCAGCAGGCGGGGCGGATTCGTGGCCGCGCCACGACCGCACGCACCGGCGGTGCGGCCGTCGGTTCCCACCGCACCCCAGCGGCGTGTCCCGGTGCACACCGACACGGTCGGCGACTACGTCGTCGTCGCTGGCGACACGCTATCCGGGCTGGTGGAGAAGCTGAACCTGCCGATCAGCTGGCAGGACCTGTACGCGAAGAACAGGACCGTCATCGGTGACGACCCGAACCTGATCCTGGTGGGTCAGAAGCTCGTCACCAAGTGACGTGGGCCACAGAACACAGGCCCATCCGGAGCGGCTGGCCGTCCCGCTGAGGGCGCGCCAGCCGTTCCGGTCGGTCAGGGACAGTTGACCCATTCCTCGGTGCCGTCGCTGAACACCTGCCGCTTCCACACCGGCAACCGCAGCTTGACCTCGTCGACAAGCTCGGCACACGCGGCGAACGCCTCCCGGCGGTGGGCGGCCGACACCGCGCAGGCCAATGCCACATCGCCGATACCGAGAGATCCCACCCGATGGCTGACCGCCAGCGCGACCAGGTCCGGGTGGCGGGCCGCCACCGACGCGGCCACCTGGCCGATGACCTCGCTGGCACTGGGATGGCTGACGTACTGCAGCTCCTGCACGGACCGACCGCCATCGTGGTCGCGAACGACTCCGGCGAATGACACCACGGCACCTGCCGACCGGTCGGACACCAACCCGGCGTGGTCATCGACCGAAAGCACGTCCTCGGTCACGGCCGCGACGACCACTCTGGCGCCGGTCACAGGCGTGTCGCCGGCGGCCCGCGCGACGTGGTCCCCTCCGTCCAGCTGGTCGAGCGCGTGGTCCAGGACGGCGTCCAGCACGGCAAGCCCGTCGTTGACCCCCCCTGTGGAGCCGGGAAGGTTCACCACCAGCGTCCTTCCGGCCACGCCCGCGACGCCGCGGGACAGCACCGCCGTTGGCACCTTGGGCAATCCGGATGCCCTGATCGCATCCGCAAGGCCGGGGACCTCGTAGTCGAGCACCGAGCGGGTGGCCTCGGGTGTCCGATCGGTTGGCGTGATCCCCGTCCCGCCGGTCGTGATCGCCACCGCCACCTTCTCAGCAACCGCCGACCGGAGCGCGTCAGCCACCGGGTCACCGTCAGGCACCACGACCGGGTCGGCCACGTCGTAACCACGCTCGGCCAGCCAGGCCGCGATGATCGGCCCGGTGCGGTCGGGATACACGCCGCTCGCGGCCCGGTTGGACGCCACGACGACGCGGGCCTGCTTGCTCACGAGTCCTCCGCTCGGTCATCGACCCTCGGGCCTGGTCCAGGTTCCGGTCTTGCCACCGTCCTTGCGCTCAACCCGCACCGCGTCCAGCACGGCGGCCGGGTCGACCGCTTTGACCATGTCGTGCAGGGCGAGCCCGGCGACGGTGACCGCGGTCAGCGCCTCCATCTCGACTCCGGTGCGGTCAGTAGTCCGCACGGTGGACGTGATACGGACTTCTGCGGCACCAAGTTCGAGATCGAGTACGACCCCTGTGATCGCGATCGGATGGCAGAGCGGAATCAGATCAGGGGTCCGCTTGGCACCCATGATGCCCGCGATCCTGGCCGTGGCCAACGCATCGCCCTTGGGCAGCGCGTCCGCACGCAGCAGGCCGATTACTTCTTCGGTGGTCCGCAGCACCCCGGTCGCCACCGCAACCCGTTCACTCGGTCGCTTGCCGGAGACGTCGACCATTCTGGCCGCGCCGGAAGAGTCGACGTGGGTGAGTCCCCGCCGCGGCCCGGGCCCGGCAGGATCGGCAGCCGGCCGCGTCACCGTGCTAGCCCTCCCGCTCGGCGGCGCGGCGAACGGCTTCGGCGACAGCCGGAGCCACGGCCGAGTCGAACACGCTCGGCACGATGAAGGAGGCATTGAGACGCTCCGGCACCACCACGTCGGCGATGGCATCGGCGGCGGCGAGCAACATGGCGTCGGTCGTGGTCGTCGCATGGGCGTCCAGCAGCCCGCGGAACACCCCGGGAAAGGCCAGCACGTTGTTGATCTGGTTCGGATAGTCACTGCGCCCCGTTGCCACGATGGCGGCATGCTGCTGGGCCTCCATCGGATCGATCTCCGGGTCCGGATTGGCCAGAGCGAACACGATGGCGTTCTCGTTCATCGTGGCCACCTGGTCGGCGCCGAACAGGTTGGGCGCGGAAACGCCGATGAACACGTCGGCGCCGACAAGCGCCTCGTGCAGCGAGCCGGACCTGCTCTCCGCGTTCGTGCACGCGGCGATCTGTTCGAGGTTGGAGTCGAGCTGCTCACGTCCGGTGTGCACGATGCCGTGGATGTCCACGGCCAGCACGTCAGCGGGCTTCTGGTGCAGCAGCAGCCGAATGATCGCCGAGCCGGCCGCACCGACACCGCAGACCACGATCTTGCACTTGGTGATGTCCTTGTCGACGACGCGCAGCGCGTTGCGCAGTGCGCCGACGACGACGATCGCGGTGCCGTGCTGGTCGTCGTGAAAGACCGGGATGTCCAGCCTCTCGCGCAGCCGAGCCTCGATCTCGAAGCACCGGGGGGCCGCGATGTCCTCGAGGTTGATGCCGCCGTAGACGGGGGCGATCAGCTCGACCGCGCGGATGATCTCCTCGGTGTCCTGAGTGTCCAGACACACCGGCCAGGCGTCGACATCGGCGAACTTCTTGAACAGGGCCGCCTTGCCCTCCATCACCGGTAGTGCCGCCGCCGGGCCGATGTTGCCCAGCCCGAGCACGGCGGAGCCGTCGGTGACGACAGCGACGGTGTTGCGCTTGATGGTCAGTCTGCGTGCGTCCTCCGGGTTGGCGGCGATGGCCTGGCAGATGCGCGCCACGCCCGGCGTGTAGGCGCGCGAGAGGTCGTCGCGGTTGCGCAGCGCCACCTTGGACGTGACCTCGATCTTTCCACCGAGGTGAACGAGGAAGGTCCGGTCGGAGACCTTGCGCACCACCACGTTGGGCAGCACACCCAAGGCGTCGGTGATGTCCTTGGCGTGGTTGGCTGACATCGCGTTGCAGGTGATGTCGAAGACCACCTGGTCCCCGAGGGAGTCGACGACGTCGAACGCGGTGATCACCCCGCCGACCCTGCCGACGGCGCTGGTCAGGTCCCCGGCCGCGCTTGCGGTCGCCGGCGCCTCGACCCGGATCGTGATCGAATACCCTGGGCCAGGGACAGGCATCGCTTTCCTCCCGCGTTCCGCGCTGCCGGCGGTACGCGGCAGAGCCTAATGCGCTTCCAGTCGCCCGAGGACGGTGGCTGCCGGGTTCGTGCCGTCGAACCGACGGCCGCAGCCGCTATCTGTTGATCTCGGTGATCGGATGCTGGTAGGGCAACTCGTCGACGGCCACCGGGAACGTGACATCGCCGAACGGTGACAGCGCGCCCTGCCGATCGGCTGCGAGTTCGCTGACGGGGTGCTCGCCGTCGGCCGCGGGCGGCCAGTTCGGGTCGATACGCTCTGACCTGGCCTTCGCCACCATTCCTCCTCGGGTCGCGGTGTCCGTTTGACCGTCGGGCACCAAGGGTAGTGCTCCTGACCGGGCAGGGTGGCCAACGGGTCGGTACGACCGTGCCTGACGGGTCCGTACGACCACAGCTACCGTGGTGCGGGATGCCTGGCCTATCGCTGACTGACTGGTTGCGTGCGCGGGACGACGACGCGCTCGCGGGCCTGCTGCGGGCTCGACCCGACCTCGCGACACCGGTCCCCGCCGACATCGCGGTGCTCGCCACCAGGGCGGGCATCGCGGCTTCGGTGGCACGGGCGTGCGAGGCACTGGACGCGTTCACGCTGACCGTGCTCGAGGCACTGCTGGTCCTCGACGCCGACCGCACCGCGGTCACCGCACAAGCCGTCGCACGACTGTTCTCCGGACAGGCCTCCGCAGGCGAGGTCGACACGGCGATACAGCTGCTGCGGGAACTGGCGATCCTGTGGGGACCCGACGATGAGCTGTCCGTCGTTCCCACCGCCCGCGACGTCGCCTCGCCGTTTCCTTGCGGTCTTGGCCGGCCTGCGGACCACCTCGACGGCGTCGACCCACACTCCGCGCTCGCCGGGCTGTCAGAGCAGGAACATCGGTTGCTCGCCGCGCTGGCAGCGGGACCACCGGTCGGCAAGACCAGGGACGCCGAACAGGCCGTTCCGCTCGAGCTGGCCCGAACACCCGTTCAGCGCCTGCTCGCGATGGGCCTGCTGCTGCCGAGGGACATCGAAACCGTCGAGCTGCCGAGGCAGGTCGGCCTCGCGCTTCGGGGCGATCGTCCGGTGGGAGCCGTCACGGTCACCGAACCCGCCCTCACCATGGCCCCGCACGACGTGTTCACCGTGGACAGCGCCGGCGCTGGTGAGGCACTCACCGTGATCCGACAGATCGAGGACCTGCTCCGGCTGTGGTCGGACGAGCCGGCCCCAGTACTGCGCTCCGGCGGACTCGGAGTCCGGGAACTGCGCAGAGTCGTGCGTGCGCTCGAGGTCGACGAACCGCGCGCTGCTCTGCTCACCGAGCTCGCGGTCGGTGCTGGACTGGTTGGCGAAAGCGAGGACGCCGAGCCGGAGTGGGTGCCAACCACGCTGACCGACAGCTGGCTGGCCAGCAGCCAGGAGCAGCGCTGGGCGAGCATCGCGGGCGGGTGGCTGGAGTTGCCCCGCCTGCCCGGGCTGATCGGCACGCGGGACGGAAGGGACAGAGCGATCGGCCCGCTGACCGAGGACCTGCGCCGGCCGGCCGCACCCGCCGAACGCCGTCGCGTGCTGCAGGTGCTCGCCGACCTGCCGCCGGGAATGGCGTCGGCCGATCCAGGTGAGATCGTGGCTCTGCTGTCATGGCGGGCCCCCCGACGCGGCGGCCGGCTTCGCGACGAGATCGTGCGCTGGACCTGTGCCGAAGCCACCGTGCTCGGACTGGTGGCGCTGGGCGCGATCACGTCGGCGGGACGGGCGCTGCTCACCGACGGTCCGACCGCGGCGGCAAAGCAGGTCGCCGAGGCGATGCCGGAGTCGGTGGACCACGTCATGGTGCAGGCCGATCTGACCGTGGTCGCCCCGGGGCCGCTCGAGCCGGAGCTTGCCGCCGAGATGGCGCTGGTGGCCGATGTCGAGTCGGCGGGCGGTGCCACGGTGTACCGGGTCGGGGAGGACAGCGTGCGGCGGGCGCTCGACGCCGGGCGCACAGCGGCCGAGCTGCACGAGATGTTCCGGAACAGGTCACGGACTCCGGTGCCGCAGTCGCTGAGCTACCTGATCGACGACGTCGCGCGCCGGCATGGCCGGCTGCGCGGCGGCGCCGCGGGATCGTTCCTGCGCTGCGACGATCCGGTGCTGATCACGGAGGTCCTGCTCAACCCGCTGACCGAATCGCTGGAACTACGGCAGATCGCTCCGACGGTGCTGGTCAGTCCGCTGCCGCTGAGCGATGTGATCGACGGTCTGCACGCTGCCGGGCTGGCCCCGGCCGCCGAGCGGGCGGACGGCACACCGCTCGACCTGCGGCCGGCGGGCCGGCGGATTCCACACCGGGTGCGCTCCGCAAGAAACCGGACCTCTCCGGCGGGCGTCGACGAGGCCCAGCTGGCGGCGGCGGTCAGCAGGATGCGGGCCGGGGATTCCGCCGCCGCGGCCCCGAAGGGTGCCACCGTGTCGGCCACCGTGGAGCTGCTCCGGTCGGCGGTCCGCCAGCGACGCGGGGTCTGGCTGGGGTTCGTCGACTCGCGAGGCGTGGCAAGCCAGCGCGTTGTCGAGCCGGTCAGCATCGCCGGCGGCGTCCTCGAGGGAGTCGACCGGTCGGCCGGTGACACCAGGCGCTATCCGCTACACCTGATCACCTCGGCCGCCCTTGTCGAAGACGACTGAGCGTCGTTCACCCGACCCGGACCGACATCCACTGACGCATCGCGTGCTCGACCAACGTGATCAACGTCTGCTTGGTCGACTGACGCTCCCGCGCGTCACAGGTCACGATCGGCACCGAATCCTCGATCGTCAGCGCCTCACGGATGTCATCGACCCGA
>JAFAZC010000033.1 GCA_019239965.1 Kutzneria sp.
TCGGGTCGATGACATCCGTGAGGCGCTGACGATCGAGGATTCGGTGCCGATCGTGACCTGTGACGCGCGGGAGCGTCAGTCGACCAAGCAGACGTTGATCACGTTGGTCGAGCACGCGATGCGTCAGTGGATGTCGGTCCGGGTCGGCTGAGCGGGCGCCGGTAACCTGTCACCGTCGGACCTGGTGAACGATGGGTGGCTGATGGATCGCATGAGCTCCGGGATGGACGTGGCCGCCGCGCACGGCACAGGCGCTGACCTGCCGGCGAGGACCGCGGCGGCGGTGGCGGCCGGCAACCTTGCCGCCCGGCTGTCCAAGGCCGCCGGCGGAGGTGGCGGCATCATCGGCGGCCGGGTCACTCTGGCACTGGACCCGCAGGCCCTCGGCCGACTGTGCCGTGACCGCACGGTGGCGCTGGTGACCGGGACCAACGGCAAGACCACGACCACCATGATGCTAGCCAGGGCGATGAGTGTGCTCGAGCCGGTGGCCACCAACCATAGCGGCGCCAACATGCCCGACGGTCTCGTCGCCGCCCTGTCCACCGACCAGGCGGCTCCGCTCGCCGTGCTGGAGATCGACGAGAACTATCTGCCAAAGATCTCCGACGCCGTCCAGCCGGCCGTGATCGTGCTGCTCAACCTCAGCCGCGACCAGATGGACCGGGTCGGCGAGGTCCGGCACACCGAACGCAACCTGCGTGCCGCCATCGCCAGACTGCGCGACACCACCATCGTCGCCAACTGCGACGACGTCCTGGTGACGTCGGCGGCCATTGACGCCGACAGCACGGTCTGGGTCAGCGCGGGCGGCAACTGGCGTGGTGACTCCACCTCGTGTCCCCGCTGCGGCATGCGGGTGCACACCGAGGCCGCCGACGATGCGGCAACGGGTCTCGGGGTCGACTGGCACTGCGACTGCGGATTCCGCCGTCCCCGCCCGGCCTGGGTGGTGCGCGGCGGCCACCTGACCACCCCCACCGGTGAGGACGTCCAGCTCAAGCTGCGACTGCCCGGCAGCGCCAACGAGGCCGATGCGGCACTGGCGCTTGCCGCGGCAACACACTTGAACGTCCCGTTCCTGCCCGCGCTCGAGCGGATCCGCACCATCACCGGTGTCGGGGGCCGGTACACGACAGTCAGCCGCAACGGCCGCGTCACCCGGCTGCTGCTCGCCAAGAACCCGGCCGGCTGGGCGGAGACGTTTCCCCTGCTGCGCGAGGATTCCGACCGGCCGGTCATCATCGCCGTCAATGGGCGGGAAGCCGATGGCCGGGACCTGTCCTGGTTGTGGGATGTCCCGTTCGAACTGCTGCGCGGTCGGAACACGGTGGTCGCCACCGGTGAGCGCTCCGCCGACCTCGCGGTCCGGCTGACCTACGCCGGCATCCAGCACAGCCACGTGCCCGATCCGTACGACGCCGTCGACAGTGTCGCCGCCGGCGCGGTCGAGCTTGTCGCGAACTACACGGCTTTCCGTGACTTGAAATCGGGGTTGAGCGATGCTTCGTGACTCGGCCATTCGCATCGGACTCGTGCTGCCCGACGTGCTGGGCACCTACGGCGATTCGGGCAATGCCACCATACTGCTCAAACGCCTTGACTGGCGCGGCATTGGCGCCGAGGTGGTCACCGTCGGCATCGGCGAGCCCATGCCGTCCGCACTCGACATCTACCTGCTCGGCGGCGGCGAGGACAGGGCGCAGACCCTGGCCGTCAGCCATCTTCGGGAGCATCCCGGCATGCAGCGGGCGGCCGCCGGTGGCGCGGTGGTGATGGCCGTGTGCGCCGGGCTGCAGATTCTGGGCGAGGAGTTCAGCGGCCCTGACGGCGTCCTGCACGGCGGCCTAGGTCTGCTCGACGTCCGCAGCACCCCGGGGACGGCAACCAGGGCCGTCGGGGAGCTGTTGACCGTCCCCGACAGCGGCCTGATGGACGAACCCATGACCGGATTCGAGAACCACCAGGGGCACACCCTTCTCGGACCGGGCGCCAAACCGCTGTCCCGCGTGGTCTACGGAACCGGCAACGGTGACGGTGTCGACGGCGCGTATCAGGGACATGTCGTCGGCACCTACATGCACGGCCCGGTCCTCGCCCGAAATCCAGCGTTCGCCGACCTGATCCTGTCCTGGGTCGTCGGACAACCACTGGCCCCGCTGGACATTCCGGCGATCGATCAGTTGCGCGCCGAACGACGCCGCGCCGTCCAGCAGTTGGCTCGCCGCCGCAAACGTCTACTGCGGTTCTGAAGCCTTCCCGTGCGAGGTTTCGGGATGGACCGTTCAGCGCTGTCGCGGCACGGCGATCGCGGTGAGCACGAATCCGTCGCGCACCAGGAACCGCCCGTCGAAGCCGGTCAACGGTTTTCCTTCCACCGTCGGGGGATCTACGAGCAGGTCGGCGTGGAAGGAACGGGCGCACTCGTCGAACGTCAGCAGGGCGTCGGTGAAGCCGAGCCATTGGCCGGTCAGTGGGAACCACGCCTTGTACACGCTCTCCTTGGCGCTGAACAACAATCGGTCCCACCACACACCACCGTGGTGAACGCCGACGGCACCGAGCCAGTCCCGTTCCCGCTCGACGGTCACCACATCGAGCACGCCGTCGGGCAGCTGGTCGTGTACCTCGGCGTCGATACCGACGGTTAGCACATCCCGCGCACTGGCGACGGCGGCCGCGTAGTAGCCACGGGTGTGCGTGATGCTGCCAACGATTCCCTCCGGCCAGATCGGCTGCCGCTTGTCCCCACGGAGGATGGGGCCGGGCGGAATGCCCAGTTTCGCCAGCGCGCGGCGGGCACAGCTGCGTGCGATGGTGTACTCGCGTATCCTCTTCTCCACCGCTTTGGCGACTTCCGGTTCCTCCTCGGGGAACAACCGGGCGTCGTGGTCCTCGCCGAGCACGTCGGCACCAACCACCTCGGCCGGCAGCACATCGGAGATCATGCCTGTCCCCCGCGCCGGTTGAACGGCACCCTCGTGGGGTCGGGCGGCAGGATGCCGCGCACCGGGTTCGGCGTGCTCGTCCGTTTGCCCCATTCCCGCGGATAGCCGAGCGACACCTCGTCAAAGCGCACACCGTCGTACTCGAGGGTGACCGGAATGTGCAGATGTCCGTACACGACCGCGGCCGCGCGGTAGCGAAGGTGCCAGTCCGCGGTCAGACGCGTGCCGCACCACATCGCGAAATGCTGCCAGCGCAGCATCCTCGTCGGTCCGCGGTGCAGCGGCCAGTGTGACACCAGAACGGTGCGCAGGTGCGCGGGAATCGCGTCCAACCGGGCCGCGGTGACCTTCACCCGGTGCTCGCACCACTGCTGTCGGGTCGGGAACGGATCGGGGTGCAGTACCAGCTCGTCGGTGCACACGATGCCTACCTCGTAGGCGTACTTCATGGTCTCCTCGAGCGTGGCGCCCTCGTCGCGGAAACTGTAGTCGTACAGCTGGAACAACGGCGCGATGACGAACTCCTCCTCGTCCGTCCGCCACACCGGATACTCGTCCTCCGGGGTGAGGACGCCGAGCTCGCGGCACATCTGGACGAGGTGCTGGTACCGCTGTTCGCCGCGCAGCTGAACGCTGTCGTGTTTGGTCGTCCACAGTTCATGGTTGCCCGGTGCCCAGATCACCTTGGCGAAGCGCCTGGCGAGCAGGTCGAGTGCCCACGAGATCCGGTCCACCGTCTCCGCGACGTCGCCCGCGATGATCAGCCAGTCGTCGTCGCTCGTCGGACGTATGGCCGCCACAACGTCGCGGTTCTGGTCGTAGGAGACGTGCAGGTCACTCGTGGCGAGCAAAGAGCCGACGGACATGCCGGTCACGCTACCTGCCGTCGGCCGCCATTTCATGTGGTGGCACTCTGGGCCGGATGTTGGAGCTAGTCGGTTCCCGCCGGCGCGGGCACTTCGCGCTGGAGTCAGGCCACCATGGCGACCTGTGGCTGGACCTTGACGGACTGTTCCTGCGGGCGTCAAGGATCCGGCCCCAGGTCGTGGAGCTGGCCGGCGCGCTGCGCGGACACCGGCCGGACGCGGTGTGCGGGCCGCTGACCGGCGGCGCGTTCCTCGCCCAGCTGGTCGCGGCCGAACTGGACGTCGACTTCTGCCCCGCCGACCGCCTCGTCGCGGCCGACGGCGTTGGCTACCGGGTTCCCGGCCCGTTGCGCCCCGGCCTGAACGGACGACGGATCGCCGTGGTGGACGATGTGATCAACGCCGGCTCGGCGGTGCGCAAGACCCTTGTCGACCTGTCCGGCTGCGGCGCCGAACCGGTGGTTCTCGGTGCCTTGCTTGTCCTTGGCGACTCCGCCGCGGCGCTGGCCGCCGAACACGGAATGGCGCAGGTGTTCCTTGCCACGACGGCGGCCACGCTGTGGCGGCCACGGGAGTGCCCGATGTGCGCGGCTGGTGTACCGCTCACCCCTGCCGGGGATCGGAGTCGATGAGCAGCCGGCCGTTGTCGCGGATCACCCGTAGGTTCTTGTGCTGGGTGGTTGGCGCGGTGCCGGTGACGTAGGTGACATCGACCGGAACCGTGACCGATCCATCCGCGTTGTCCGTGACGTTGAACGCGTTGTTGGCATAGACCTGGCTGAACCGTGCCCAGTAGTCCCGGAACGCCTGTTCGTCGCCGAACAGCCGCTGCACGTTCGGCGACAGCGATGTCCAGCCGCCCGCGGGGCCGTTGTTGTAGAAGTTGATGACCAGAGTGCCCGCCTGGCCCTTGTCGATCGGCCCGCCCGTGGGATCGTTGGTGGCGGTGCCCTGCTCCGTTGTGGTCGTCGGGGTCGTCGGGGTCGACGTGCTCGGGGACGGTGTCGACGTCGAGGTGGCCGGCGGGGGCGCGTTGCGGCCGTCGGGTGCCTGTTGAGTGGTCGACGTCGTACGCGTGTCCACGGCGTTGTTGCCCACCGATGTGTTGCTGCGGGCCACGATCACCATGACCGCGGCGGTCACCAGAGCCAGCACCACGACCACGGCGCCGGCCAGGAGCAGTGCCCGGGAGGCCGACGACGTCCGGGGCGCCTCGTCGGGCGCCGGACGGGCTGGTGGATCCGACGCGGCCAGATCGGCACTGTGCTCCATGGCGGCCGTGGTCGGCTCCGGCGCGACCACCGTCGGGGTCCACGCTGTCGGCTTCCCGTCCACCGTCTCGGCCAGCATGTCGGCCGCCTCGCGCATGGTGGGCCGCACGTCGGGCTCGGCATTGAGCAGCCTGGGCAGCAGTGGGGACAGCACGCCGGCCCGTTCCGCGGGCGGCACCTCGCCGGTGGCCGCGGCGTGTAACAGCGCGAGGGGATTCTGGCCGGTGCCAAACGGTGGCCGGCCCTCCACAGCGTGATACAGGGTGGCGCCGAGGGAGAACACGTCGGCGGCCGGGCTGGGGTCCTGTCCCCTTGCCACTTCGGGAGCGAGGTATGCCGGGGTGCCCGCGGAGATCCCGGTCTGGGTCAGCGTGGCATCGCCGACGGCGCGGGAGATGCCGAAGTCGGTGATCTTCGCCATACCGGTCTCGGCGAGCAGGATGTTGCCAGGCTTGACATCGCGGTGCACGATGCCGGCGGCGTGCGCGGCCGCCAACGCCGACGCCACCTGCGCGCAAATCTCCGCGGCCTCCGCCGGAGGCAGGGCGCCCCGGTCGGCGAGCACCGAGGACAGGCTTCGTGACGGCAGGTACTCCAGCACGAGGCACGGCTGGCCGTCGTGCTCGGCGACGTTGAACACGGTGACGGCGTTGGGGTGTTGCAGACGTGCGGCGATCCTCGCCTCACGCATCGCCCGCCGCCGGGCCTCTTCGGTCTCCTGTTCGGACAGCCCCGGCTGGAGCACGAGCTGCTTGATGGCGACCATGCGTTCCAGACGCTCGTCTCTGGCCTGCCACACCACTCCCATCGCGCCGCCGCCAACGCGTCGAATCAGCCGGTACTGGCCGGCGATCAGCTGCCCCGTGTCGATAACCGATAACTCCCTGCTGTGCCAGAACTGAAAGCTCTTCGTGTGTCCTCACACTGTAGTGCGATGGCCGCGTGTGGCACGATGCCTACCCGCGACCGACCAGCCGGTCGCGGCGTGCCATCCCACCGCGACCGGCCTGCGGAGCGTCCGCTCATCCGATGCTCGTCCCCACCACATGCCATCACCCTTTTGGCAATTAAGCCTCTGAGCTGCGCCGTTATTACTCCGTTCAGTCGGTGCCACATATGTCGGGTTCGAGCTATCGTAAGACGCCCTCTCCGCACATATCGTGAAGTATCGGGAAGGAACCCCCATGCTGAATGCGATAGCTGCTACCGGTGTGGCCCTGTCAATGCTCACTCTTCCTCATTCGTGGACCAGTCCTCCACCACCGGACAAGATTGTCATCGATATCGCGACGGTAATCGGCTCTGGTTGCCCGAAGGGAACTGCCGCGGTGGCGGTCGCACCGGACAACACGGCGTTCACCGTCACGTACAGCAACTACATGGCTCAAGTCGGTGTTGGCGCTTCGAACACGGACTTCAGAAAGAACTGCCAGCTCAACCTGCGTGTTCACGTCCCACAGGGATTCACGTATGCAATCGCCGAAGCCGATTACCGCGGTTTCGCACACCTAGAGGCCGGTGCCACCGCAACCGAGCGGGCAAACTATTATTTCCAGGGAGAGCAGCCGACCACGAGTGTGGTTCACAACTTCTCCGGAGCCTTCGAGGACGACTGGCAGACAACGGACTCGACCGATGTCGCGCAATTGGTCTACGAACCGTGTGGAGAAGAGCGCAACTTCAATATCAACACCGAGTTGCGGGCGAACGCCGGAACATCCGATCCGAAAAACACGACCAGCTTCATAACGATGGACTCCACCGACGGCAGCATCAAAACGACTTACCACTTCTCGTGGAAGCAGTGCCCAACCACTGCGAGACCGACGGCGATACGCTGATGTTCGCCACCTCGTGACAACAGTCGCGTGATGCCCGGTGGACGTTACTCGGCCGATCCGGTTACAACACCGGATCGGCCGGGTCAGCGGCGCAGATACCCCAGCCCGGGGTGCTCGGACAGGTAGCGCTCCAGCAGTCGTGCGGCTACCGAGACGGAGTCGATCAGCGGGTGCAGCGCGAAAGCCTTCAGCGCACTGGCACGGGATCCCGACGACGCGGCCGCGATCACCTCCCGGTCGACGGCCTTGACCGAACAGACCAGTCCCGCGGCGTGACCGGGAAGCGGGTCGACGGCCACCGGCCGCGCCCCGCTGGCCCCCACGACACAGGGCACCTCGACGACGGCGTCGGGATCGAGCACGGACAACGTGGATCCGTTGCGCACGTTCAGGATCAGCGTCGCGCGCTCGTCACGGGAGATGGCCCGCATCAGCTCGAGCGCGATCTTCTCGTAACCGCCGCCGTCCAGGTCGCACGACTCACGGTCCCCGGCCCCGGCCGACTCCCGGTTGCCCGCCATGTAGGTGGCCTCGCGCTCCAGGCGGGCACGCTCCCATGCGGCGAGCGCAGAGCCCGGATCGCCGCGCACCGCCGTGTAGAACGATTCCTGTTGGCGTTGCAGGAATTCACCCCTCGTCGGTGCACCGTCGGAGTAGGCGGCGATGGCTTCCCGCGCGAAGTAGTAGTAGTGCAGGTACTCGTTGGGCACGCAACCGAGGGCCCGCAGCCAGTCCGCTCCGAACAGCCTGCCCTCCTCGAAGGACTCGACCGCCTTGGCGTCCGCGAGCAGCCTCGGCAGCTGATCTGCGCCGTCCACGCGCACGCCCCGCAGCCAGCCGAGGTGGTTGAGGCCGGCGTAGTCCAGCCAGAGCCGGTCGGCCTCGACGCCAAGCGCGCGGGCGACCCTGCGGCCGAGCCCGGCCGGCGAGTCACAGATGCCGATGACCCGTCCACCGAGGTGCTCCGCCATGGCCTCGGTGACCAGCCCCGCCGGATTGGTGAAGTTGATCACCCAGGCGTTCGGGGCGAGTGCCGCGACCCGCCTGGCGATGTCCACCGCGACCGGTACGGTACGCAGTCCGTAGCAGATGCCGCCGGCGCCGACGGTTTCCTGGCCGAGGACCTGCTCGGCGAAGGCGATCCGCTCGTCGCGCGCCCGCCCGGACAGTCCGCCGACCCTGATCGCCGAGAAGACGAAATCGGTTCCGGCGAGGGCGAGGTCCAGCTCGGTCGTTGTGGTGACGGCGGGCGGGTCGGGCACGCCGGCCGCCTGGCTGGCCAGCACATGGCCGATGGCGTCCAGCCGCGCCGGATCGAGGTCGTGCAGCACGACCTCGGTGACCCGCCCCGGACTTCGGTCGGCCAGCAGGGCCCGGTACACCAGGGGGACGCGGAACCCGCCCCCGCCCAGAATCGTCAGCCGCAGTGCCATGGCTTGCGACGATAGCCGGCCGCGTCGGCGGGCCGTCATGGCCGCGGCCCAGTCTGACGGCGGGTGCGGGGACCACAGCGCCACTACACTCGCGCGATGGCCCATGACGCTGACGTGATCGTCGTAGGTGCCGGTCTCGCCGGACTGGTCGCCACCGCGGAGCTCGCCGCCGCGGGCCGCAGGGTTCTGCTGCTCGACCAGGAGCCGGAGGCCAGTCTCGGCGGGCAGGCGTTCTGGTCCTTCGGCGGCCTGTTCCTCGTCAACTCGCCCGAACAGCGCCGCCTCGGTGTGCGCGACAGCACCGAGCTGGCGCTGCAGGACTGGCTCGGGGCGGCCGGCTTCGACCGCGATTGCGACCACTGGCCGCGGCAGTGGGCGCACGCCTACGTCGACTTCGCCGCGGGCGAGAAGCGTGCCTGGCTGCGCGCACTGGGGGTGCGCTGGTTCCCCCTTGTGCAGTGGGCCGAGCGCGGCGGCTACCTCGCCGACGGCCACGGAAACTCGGTGCCCCGCTTCCACGTGACCTGGGGCACCGGGCCCGGCATCATCGAGCCGTTCGTCCGCCGGGTGCGGCGGGCAGAGGCGGACGGCCTCGTGCGCCTGCTGTTCCGACACCGGGTCACCGAACTGGTCACCACCGGAGGAATCGTGGAGGGCGTACGGGGTGAGGTGCTCGAGCCGAGCGCTGTCGAGCGCGCCGCCCCGAGCTCCCGCACCGTGGTGGGCGACTTCGAGTTCCGCGCGCAGGCCGTCGTCGTCACCTCGGGCGGTATCGGCGGCAACCATGACTTGGTGCGCCGCAACTGGCCCACGCGGATGGGCGCGCCGCCGCGCCGCATGCTGGCCGGGGTGCCCGACTTCGTCGACGGGAAGATGATCGGGGCGGTCGCGGACGCGGGCGGCAACGTGATCAACGAGGACCGGATGTGGCACTACCCCGAAGGCATCGGCAACTACGCCCCGGTGTGGAGCAGCCACGGCATCCGGATCCTGTCCGGCCCGTCACCGCTGTGGCTCGACGCTCGCGGCCGCCGGTTGCCGATCCCGCTGTTTCCCGGATTCGACGCGCTCGGCGCACTGGAACACGTCGTCTCCACCGGGCACGACCACTCGTGGTTCCTGCTCAACAAGCGGATCATCGGCCACGAGTTCGCGTTGTCCGGCTCCGAGCAGAACCCCGACCTGACCGGCAAGAACATTCGGATGCTGCTCAAGCGCGCGTTGCCCGGCGCGGTCGGCCCCGTCGAGGAGTTCGCGCACCGCTCCGAGGAGTTCATCACCGCGAGGACACCGGCCGCCCTCGCCGAGGCCATGAACGCCCTCACCGGTGAACCGCTTGTCGACCCGGCCGAACTGGAGCGGACGATCATCGAACGCGACCGCGAGGTGAGTTCGGGACTGGGCAAGGACATGCAGCTCAACGCGATCTACACGGCCCGCAGGTACTTCACCGACCGAGTGATGCGGGTGACACGGCCACACCGGCTCCTCGAGCCGTCGGCGGGACCGCTGATCGCGGTCCGGTTGTCGATCCTGACCCGCAAGACCCTCGGCGGCCTCGAGACCGACCTGTCGGGGCGGGTGCTGCGACCCTCGGGACAGCCGTTGGACGGCGTCTACGCCGCAGGCGAGGCCGCCGGCTTCGGCGGCGGGGGCGTACACGGCTACCGGTCGCTGGAAGGTACCTTCCTCGGCGGCTGCCTGTTCTCCGGCCGGGTCGCCGGAAAGGCCGCCGCGGCCGCGGTGCGCTGACCTCACGGTTCGGCACCGATGACGGACCGAGACAGGAGGGACGCCAGTGCATCCGACGCCGCGGGAGAAGCGGGTCACCTGGGCCGAACTCTTCTTCGACCTGGTGTTCGTGTTCGCCGTGACCGAACTGTCCGCGTTGCTGCGGGAGGACCATTCGTGGCCGGGGGTCGCACGTGCGCTGGTGGCATTCGTGCCCGTCTACTGGGGCTGGGTCGGCATGTCGGTGCATACCAACACCCATGACGTCGACAACCCGGTCGACCGGTTCGGTATCTTCGCCGCCGGCCTCGCTGGTCTGTTCATGGCGCTGGCCGTCCCCGGCGCGTACCACGAACGCGGCCTGCTGTTCGGCGCCTCCTACTACGCCCTGCGGCTGGTTCTCGCGGCACTGGTGTTCCGCGGCCGACAGATGATGCTCGGGCCGTTCAGTGTTCCCGTCCTGGTCAGCGGCCCGCTCCTAGTCGTCGGCGGCCTGCTCGACGCGACGCCGCGGGTGCTGCTGTGGGGACTGGCCGCCCTGGTCGACCTGGCGACTCCGACCCTGGCCCGCCGACGCATCAGCCGCATCCGCTTCCACGCCGGGCACCTTCCCGAGCGCTTCGGCCTTTTCCTGATCATCGCCCTCGGCGAGTCGATCGTGTCCGTCGGTGGCCCCGCCGCGACGGCCGCGCACATCGACGCCATGGAGCTCGGCGCCGTCGCCGAGTCCTTCGCGCTGGCCTGCGCGCTGTGGTGGGTGTACTTCAACTTCGCCGCCGACGCGATCCGACACAGCATGGCGACCACCACCGTGCAGAACATCGTCATCCGGCACGTGCTCTCCTACGCCCATCTCGTCTTCGTTGGCGGGATCATCGCGGTGGCGGTCGGACTGGCCGAGTCCGTCGCACACCCGGCGGGCCTGCTCGGCACCGGCGTGGCCGGCCTGCTGTTCGGCGGCTGCGCCCTGTACCTGGCGACCTTCGGGTACACCAGGTGGCGCATGTTCTCGCATTGGTCGACAACCCGCCTGTCCGCGGCCGCCGTCGTTCTCGCTCTCATGCCGGTGGCCGCCCGGCTGCCCGCACTGGCCGCGCTGGGCACGCTGTTGGTGGTCGTCTCCGCCCTCAACGTGGTCGAACATCTGATGGCCAACGCCTCGAAACGGTCCGAACCGGAGCCAGTGGCCGAGGTCGACCTCTGACCCGACCGATTCGCCGCAGCCTGGAAAGGAGTGTGGGTGCACACGAACGATGTGGCCGGGCCACCGACGCCGCTGGTGCCGCCGCCGTGGCTGATCAGGCTGGCCGAGCCGGACGGCGCGGACCTCGACCTGGTGCATCGGTGGATGCTCGCGCCCCACGTGTCCGCGTTCTGGCATCAGGCGTGGACCAGGGACCGCTGGGCCGAGGAGCTGCGGCGCCAGCTGTCCGGTGATCACTCCCGGCCGTTCCTGCTCGTCCGCGACGGGATCACGCTCGCCTACCTCGAGGTGTACCGGTCGGTCCGGGACCCGGTCGGCGCCTGCTATCCGGTGCGCCCCGACGACCTCGGCGTGCACGTGGCCATCGGCGACCCCGCCGCCACGGGGCGCGGTGCCGGCACCGTCCTGTTGCGTGCGGTGGCCGACGGCCTGCTGGCCGCGGACCCGGCGTGTACCAGAGTGATCGCCGAGCCCGACATCGCCAACCAGCCGTCGATCAGGGCGTTCGGCCACGCCGGCTTCCGGCGTGTCGGCAAGATCGCCATCGGCGAGAAACAGGCGGTCCTGCTCGTCCGTGCCCGCACCGAGGCGGACCTTCCGGCGCTGTAGCTGGTACCGCGGGCGGGCATTGTTGACGGAGTAGACACGGATGTGCCGAGAATGCTGGACATGAGCCCGAGCCTGCCCCGTTGGCGAGACCTGCTTCCCCTCCTGCGACCGCGACCGATCGAACTGAGTCCGGTGCGCCGAGCCCTTGCCCGTTCGCACTCGATCGCCGACCTGCGCAGGGAGTCCCTGAAACGGGTGCCCAGGGCGGTGTTCGACTACGTCGACGGCGGCGCCGACGAGGAGATCAGCCTGCGCCGCAACCGCAACGCCTTCACCCGGGTGGAATTCACCCCCAGCGTGCTGCGCGGTGGCCAACTCGACACGACCACCACGATCCTCGGCAAACCCGCCGAGCTACCACTGGTGCTGGCTCCCACCGGGTTCACCCGGATGATGCACCACGCCGGGGAACCGGCCGTGGCCCGCGCCGCCGCCGACGCCGGTCTTCCGTACACCCTGTCCACCATGGGAACCACCGCGCCAGACGCCCTCGCCGCCGAGGTTCCCGGCGCGGATTTGTGGTTCCAGCTCTACGTGTGGCGGGATCGGGGCCTGAGCAAGGACCTCGTCGACCTGGTCCGGCAGGCCGGCTACCGGGTGCTCATGCTCACCGTGGACACCCCGGTGCTCGGAAACCGGCGCCGCGACCTGGTCCACGGCCTGGCCCTGCCACCGAGGCTGGGGCTGCGCGCGTTCCTCGACGGTGCCATGCACCCGTCGTGGTGGTGGAAACTGCTCACTACCGAACCGCTGCGGTTCGCCGCGCTGACCGGAGACGGCTCGGTCGGTCCCGTCGAGCTGGGCAACACGCTGTTCGACCCGACGATCAGCTGGGACGACGTGGACTGGTTGCGCAGCCAGTGGTCCGGTCCGGTGGTGCTCAAAGGAATCCAGAGTCTGGCCGACGCCCGCCGGGCAGCCGACGCCGGCGTGGAGGCGATCGCCCTGTCCAACCACGGCGGCCGCCAGCTGGACCAGGCGCCAGCGCCGCTGGAGCTGCTGCCCGCCGTGGCCGACGCCGTCGGTGACCGGCTGGAGGTGTACGTGGACTCCGGGGTGCGCACCGGTGCCGACCTGGCGGCCGCGGTGGCGCTCGGCGCTCGGGCGTCCCTCGTCGGCCGCGCCTACCTGTACGGACTGATGACCGGCGGCGGACCCGGTGTGGTCAAGGCCATCGACATCCTGCGCGGCGAGCTGACCCGGACGCTCAGGCTGCTCGGGGTGAACCGGGTCGCCGACCTCACCTCCGAGCATGCCCGGTTGCGGGGCTCGGCCTGAGTTCAGCACTGTCCGACCTGTTGCTGTATAAGCAACCCCGTTTGCGGCATGTGCCTTTCAGTGGGTAACTTGGCGACGCGTCATGCCTCCGGACAGTAGCCACCGGAGCGCCGAATCACCACTGGGGGTACTTGGCATGCCTGAGAAAGGTGGCGGGAAACCGCGGCGGTACTCGGCGATCGGCCTGCTGCGACACGGACTGACCGACGTGGACTGGCCGAGGGCTTGGCGGTCGCATCCGCTCAAGGACCGATACGACGTCGTTGTCGTCGGCGGTGGGGTGCACGGTCTCGCCACCGCTTACTACCTCGCCAAGAACCACGGAGTGCGCGATGTCGCGGTGCTGGACAAGGGGTATCTCGGTGGCGGCGGCTCAGGCCGAAACACCGCGATCCTGCGCTCCAACTACCTGACGCCGGAGGGGGTGCGGTTCTACGACCGGTCGCTCACCCTGTACCGCACTCTCGCCGCGGACCTGAACTTCAACGTGATGTTCTCCCGCCGCGGCCACCTCACCCTGGCGCACAACGACGGCTCACTGCGTACGATGCGCTGGCGCGCAGAGGTGAACAAGCTGCAGCGCGTGGACTCCGCCGTGATAGGCCCGCGGGAGATCGCCAAGCTGGTGCCGTACCTCGACGTCTCGCGCGACGTCCGGTATCCGATCCTCGGCGCGCTGTACCATCCGCCCGGCGGGATCATCCGGCACGACGCGGTGGTGTGGGGCTACGCGCGCGGTGCGGACGCACTCGGTGTGCACCTGCACCAGGACACCGAGGTCACCGGCATCGACGTCGCGTCCGGCAAGGTCACCGGCGTGCGCACCAGCCGCGGCCGGATCGCCACCCCGGTCGTGGTCAACGCGACCGCCGGATGGTCCACTCTGATCTCCGACATGGCCGGCGTGTCCATGCCGGTAAGCACTTTTCCGCTTCAGGCGGCGGTGACCGAGCCGGTGCGTCCCTTTCTCGACACCGTGGTGGTGTCGGGCACCCTGCACGTCTATGTCAGCCAGACCGACCGGGGTGAGCTGGTGTTCGGCGCCAGCGTGGACCCGTTCACGTCCTACTCGACCCGCGGTTCGCTCGACTTCGCCGAGGGTCTGGCCGGGCACGTGCTGGAGCTGATGCCGGCACTGTCGAAGATGCGGCTGTTGCGCCAGTGGGCCGGACTGTGCGACATGACGCCGGACTTCTCGCCGATCATGGGCCCGACGCCGGTCGGTGGGTTCTACGTGGACGTGGGCTGGGGGACCTACGGTTTCAAGGCCGGCCCGGTCTCCGGGGAGACGATGGCCGAGTGCGTCGCGAATGGACGGACACCGGAGCTCATCTCGGCATTCGGATTGGACCGGTTCGCCGACGGACGACTGGTCGGCGAGAAAGGTGCCGCGGCGGTGGGACACTGATGATCCAGCTACCCTGCCCGTGGTGCGGGCCCCGCAATGTCACCGAGTTCCGGTACGCCGGTGAGCGGACGCCGCGCCCGGATCCCGGCACCGCGACACCGCGACAGTGGCGGGCCTACCTGTACCTGCGACGCAACCCCTGTGGCGTGGTCGAGGAGAACTGGTACCACACCGCGGGCTGCCGGCGGTTCTTCACGCTGCACCGGGACACCGCCAGCAACGCCGTCAAGGAGACTCGATGAACCGGCTTCCCGAACGCCTCGGCGAGGTCATCGACCGCGGCACGACGCTGAGCTTTTCCTGGAACGGCCAGGAGTTCAGCGCGTTCGCCGGCGACACCGTCGTCTCCGCGCTGGCCGCCGCCGGGCAGCGGGTGTTCTCCCGCAGCTTCAAGTACCACCGCCCGCGTGGCCTGCTCACCGCGAGCTTCCACGATCCCGGTTGCATGGTGCAGATCGGTGACGAGCCCAACGTGCGTGGCGCCCACCGGCTGGTCACCGACAGCATGGTGGTCACCTCGCAGAACACCTGGCCGTCGCTGCGGTTCGATGTCAGAGGAGCGAACCGGCTGGTTGGCCGGTTTCTCGCTCCTGGCTTCTACTACAAGACGTTCATCCGCCCACAGCGGCTGTGGCCGACCTATGAACGGGTGCTGCGGCAGTTCGTGCACGCCGGCGAGATCTCGCCGGACACCCGGGTGGAGCACCGAAGCACGCGGTTCGCGCATCCGGACGTGCTGGTCGCGGGCGGCGGCCCGGCAGGCATGGCGGCGGCGGTGGCGGCCGCCCGTGCGGGCGCCAGGGTGCTGCTGGTCGAGGAGGAGCACCAACTCGGCGGACATCTGCGGTACGTGGGCTCTCCGGCGGAGCTGGCCGAACTTCGAACCGAGGTGACGGCCAGCGGCGTCGAGGTCCTGACCGACTCGGTGGTGCTGGGCCGCTACGATCAGAACTGGCTCGCCGTGCTGCAGCGCGGTTCTGGCGAGCGGCTGATCAAGGCGAGAGCCCGTGTCCTGATAGTCGCATGTGGACTGATCGAACGACCGTACGTGTTCGCCGGCAACGACCTTCCCGGCGTGATGCTGTCCACCGCGGTTCGTCGGCTGATCAACCTGTACGCGGTCAAGCCGGGTGAACGGGCCGTGGTGCTGACGGCCAATTCCGACGGCGACGCCGCCGTGCGCGACCTGCTCGACGCCGGCGTCGAGGTCGCCGAGGTCGTCGATGCCCGATCCGGCGGCGACATCCTCCGTGCACACGGACGTCGGGGGCTGCGGACGGTCGAGCTGCCCGGTGGCCGCCGGATCGAGGCGGATCTGCTGGTGACGGCGACCGGTTGGACCGCGCCGACAGCGCTGCTCAACCAGGCCGGCGATGTCCCGGTGTACTCCGCCGCGGCGGCGCGCTTCCTGCCCGGCGGCAAGGCGAGCGAGGACGTGCTCGCGGTCGGCGGACTGGCCGGCGACGGCACCCTGGACGAACTGCGTGCGCATGCCGGCGCGGTCGGCGCCGAGGCCGCCCGCCGCGCGGCCACCCACCGGTACCGGCAGCTCACCCGTACCCCTACTGCCGTGGCGGGCCGGGCACCGGTCGGCGGACCGATCGAGATTCCCGATCTGCCGGTGCATGAGCACCCCGCGTTGTTCCGCGCCAAGAGCCACGGCATGGTCGACTTCTCCGAGGATGTGTCCTCTTCGGACATTCACCTCGCGGTACGCGAAGGGTACGACTCCGCCGAGCTCGCCAAGCGGTACACCACCGCTACCATGGGTCCGCTGCAGGGAAAGCTGGAGATGGTCAACGCGATCGCGATGGTCGCCGAGGCGACCGGGCGAAGCGTCGCAGAGACCGGCACCACCACCTGGCGTCCGATGTATGCTCCGGTCACCCTTGGCGCGCTCGCCGGCCGCACGGTGCAGCCGGTGCGGCGATCCCCCATGCATGCCTGGCACCAGGCCAACGGCGCCGTGCCCCTGGTCGCGGGCCAGTGGATCCGGCCAGACCACTACGGCGACCCGGCGGCTGAGGTCCGCGCGGTCCGTACGGCGGTCGGAATCATCGACGTCACCCCGATCGGCAAGCTCGACCTGCGCGGGCCGGACGTGCCGAAGCTGCTGAACCTGTTGTACGTCAACAAATGGTCGAAACTCGCGGTCGGCCGGGTGCGCTACGGCGTGATGTGCGCGGAGGACGGAGTCGTGCTGGACGACGGTGTCACCGGCCGACTCGGTCCCGACCACTACCTGATGTCAACCACCTCCTCGGGCGCGGCCGCGGTGTGGGAGTGGATCGAGAACTGGCTGCAGACCGAGCGTCCCGAGTGGAACGTGCACGTCACTCCGGTGACCACCTCCTACGCCAGCGTCAACGTCGCCGGTCCGCGCTCGGCGGAGTTGATCGGCCGGCTGGCCGAGGGTGTCGACCTCACCGACTTCGAGTACATGAACGTCCGCACCGCGCGTCTTGCCGGGGTGGACGGCTGCGTGCTGTGGCGCATCGGGTTCACCGGCGAACCGTCCTACGAGCTGCACGTGCCGGCCGGTTATGGGCTGCACGTGTGGGAAACCCTGCTGGCACACGGGGAGGATCTCGGTGTGCGGCCATTCGGGGTCGAGGCACAGCGGATTCTGCGGCTGGAGAAAGGTCACCTGATCGTCGGGCAGGACACCGACGGCCTCACCCGCGCGTTCAGTGCCGGCCTTGACCGGTTGGTCAAACTGGACAAGGACGACTTCGTCGGCAAGCCGGAACTGCTCTGGCAGCACGACCAGGGCGCGCAGACCCGGCTCGTCGGTCTGCAGCCGGTGAACGGGCAGATCGTGCCCCCCGAGGCCAGCCAGCTGGTGGCCGCCGACACCACCCGGATCGTCGGGCGGGTCACGTCCAGCAGGATGTCGCCGACGCTGGGTCGGTCGATCTGCCTCGCCCAGGTCGAGGCCGCGCTTGCCGGGCCGGATACCGAAGTCACCGTGCTGCTCCCGGATGGGCGGCGGATCCCGGCCAGGGTCACCGAGCACCTCGCGCACGTCGACCCGCACGGCGCCCGGCTGCACACCGCCGGCACACCCGGCACGTTCCGCCAGCACCCGCCGCCGGTCGCGCGCAGCCCCATCCGCACCGCCGCACACGCGGTGGGCGGATCACCGAACGCCGCCCTGACCCTCGCCGACCACTCCGCCCTGGCCAAGGTCGTGGTCCGGGCCCCGCACGCGAAGGCCATGGCCGCGTCACTCGGCGTCCCGTTCGGCCGCGCGGCCCGCGCGGCGGACGGCACCCTCGTGATCGGAGCGGGCCCCGGCGAGTGGTTGGTGCTCGGCCCGGCGGACAGCGGGGACGGGCTGCTGAAACAGCTGCGCCGACAGGCCGAGGAGGTCGGCGGCTTCGTCTCGGTCGTCGACCTCACCCATGGTCGCGCGATGCTCCGGCTGACCGGCGACCGCGCCGCCGACGTCCTCGCCTCGGTCTGCGCGATCGACCTGGACAGCGATTTCACCCCCAACGGCGCGGCACTGCGCACCTCGGTGGCCACCCTGGTCACCGACCTGGTTCGAGACGATCAGCAGGGCGTGCCGAGCTATCTCCTGCACTGCGAACGCAGCAGCGGTCAGTCCCTGTGGGATGCCGTGCTCGACGCGGGGGCCGAACACGGCATCGAGATCAGCGGCGAACCCACGCCATCCCCGGAGGAGTGACCCATGGCGTTCCCCTCAGACCTAGAGATCGCACGCAGCGCGAAGCTGAAGCCGATCGACGACATCGCCGGCGAGATGGGCCTGCCAGCCCGGCTGCTGGAGCCGTACGGCTCCAGCGTGATGAAGATCGGACTGGGTGCCGTCGACGAGCTCGCGGACGCGCCGAAGGCCAAGTATGTCCTGGTCAGCGCGATCACCCCGACCCCGCTCGGTGAGGGCAAGACGACCACCACGGTCGGCATCGGCCAGGGGTTCCGGCACCTGGGCAAACGGGCCACGGTGGCCATCCGGCAGCCGTCGATGGGCCCGACGCTGGGTATCAAGGGCGGCGCGGCGGGCGGCGGGTACAGCCAGGTGATCCCCATGGAGCTGCTGAACCTGCACCTGACCGGGGACATGCACGCGGTGACCGCGGCGCACAACCTGCTCGCCGCCATGGTGGACAACCACCTGTTCCAGGGCAACGCGCTGGGCCTTGACCCGCAGGAGATCACCTGGCGGCGGGTGCTGGACATCAACGACCGGGCGTTGCGCAGCATCGTGGTCGGCCTCGGCGCCCGCGCCGACGGCGTGCCCCGGCAGACTGGCTTCGACATCACCGCTGCCTCGGAGGTGATGGCCGCGTTGGCGCTGACCACCGGGATCTCCGACCTGCGCGCCCGGCTCGGCCGGATCGTGGTCGGCTACACCTCAACGGGCAAGCCGGTGACCGCCGAGGAGCTGGACGCGGCCGGCGCGATGACGGTGCTGCTGCGCGAGGCCATCAAACCGAACCTGATGCAGACCTTGGAGAACACGCCGGTCCTGGTTCACTGTGGACCGTTCGGCAACATCGCGACCGGAAACTCGTCCGTGGTGGCCGACCTGATCGGGATACGGTGCGGCGACTACCTCGTCACCGAGGCCGGGTTCGGCGCGGACATGGGCGCCGAACGATTCTTCAACATCAAGTGCCGGGTGTCCGGCCTGCGACCGGACGCCGCGGTGCTGGTGGCCACGGTGCGTGCGCTCAAGGCGCACTCCGGCAAATTCCGGATCGTGGCGGGCAAACCGCTGCCCGAGGAGCTGCTCAGGGAGAGCCCGGACGACGTGCACGCCGGCGCGGCGAACCTGCGCAAGCAGATCGACAACATCCGGCTGCACGGCGTGTCCCCGGTGGTGGCGATCAACGCGTTTCCTTCCGACCACCCCTCCGAGCACGCGGCGATCCGCGAGGTGGCCGAGGCCGCGGGCGCGCGGGTCGCGGTGAGCACCCACTTCGCCGACGGTGGCGCCGGTGCCATCGAACTGGCCGAGGCGGTAGCCGAGGCCGCCGAGGACAGCAGCGAGTTCGCGTTCCTCTACCCCTCGTCCCTGCCGCTGCGAGAGAAGATCGAGACGATTGCCACCAGGGTGTACGGCGCGGACGGCGTGAGCTACACGCCGCTGGCTAGGCGCCAACTGGACAACTACGAGCGCAACGGGTTCGGCGAGCTGCCGATCTGCCTTGCCAAGACGCACCTGTCGATCTCGTCGGACCCGAAGCTACTCGGGGCGCCGACCGGCTGGACCTTGCCGGTGCGCGAGGTCCGGGCCTCCGTCGGCGCCGGCTTCATCTACCCGATCTGCGGTGACATGCGCACCATGCCCGGCCTTGGCGCGTCCCCCGCGGCCACCCGGATCGACCTGGATGGTGACGGCGAGATCGTGGGACTGTCATGAGCGAATCGCTGCTGGGCAGGACCGTCGGAGGGCTTCTCGCCGACGTGGCCGCGCGCACCCCGGCGCCCGGCGGTGGTGCGGTGGCCGCGATCACCGCGGCGTCGGCCGCCGCTCTGGTGGCCATGGCGGCCCGGTTCAGCAGCGGCGACGTGACAGAGCTCGCGTCGCCCGCGGACGAGTTGCGTGCGCGCCTTGCCGCGCTGGCCGACGCCGACTCCGCGGCGTACGCGGAAGTGCTCAGCGCCTACCGGCTGCCCGTCAACGACCCGACGCGCCACCAGCGGATCAGTGAAGCGTTGCGCGCCGCGACCGAGACACCGCGCCAGATGGTCAAAGCCGCCACCGAGGTGGCCCGGCTCGCCGGGCGGCTCACCGATGAGGGCAATCCCAACCTCGCCGGCGACTCTCGTGTCGCCGAGTTGCTCGCCCGCGCCGCCGCCGAGGCGGCCGCGGCCCTGGTCGACATCAATGTCCGAGTCGCCCGCAGACATCACGAAGCTCGCAAACATCAAGAGAGTAGTGAGATCCATGACTGAACACAGGCTGCTGGCCCGGCTGGCCGAGGGGCCGGTGATCTGCGCCGAGGGCTACCTGTTCGAACTGGAGCGCCGTGGCTACCTTCAGGCCGGCGCGTTCGTGCCGGAGGTGGTGTTGGACCACCCGGAGCGGGTGACCGCACTGCACGAGGAGTTCGTGCACGCCGGGTCGGACGTGGTCGAGGCGTTCACCTACTACGCGCACCGGGAGAAGCTGCGCATCATCGGCAAGGACGACCTTCTCGAGCCGCTCAATCGGCAGGCGCTAGCGCTGGCCGCCGAGGTGGCCAAGTCGACCGGCACGATGCTGGCCGGCAACGTGTGCAACACCAACGTCTACGACCCGGCCGACCCCGACACCCACGCCAGGGTGCGAGACATGTTCACCGAGCAGGTGAGCTGGGCCGTCGAGGCCGGTGCGGACTTCGTGATCGCCGAAACGCTGCGCTACCACGGCGAGGCGATGATCGCGCTGGAGGTGATCCGGGAGACCGGACTGCCGTCGGTGGTCACGCTGGTCGCCGACCGGTCCGGCCAGTCCCGGGAGGGGCTGCCGATGGTGCAGGCGTGCCAGCGGCTGGTGGACGCGGGCGCGGACGTCGTGGGGCTGAACTGCAACCGCGGACCATGGACCATGCTGCCGCTGCTCGCCCCGCTGGTCGAGGCCGTGGACGTGCCGGTCGCGGCGTTGCCGGTGCCCTACCGGACCACGGCCGACCAGCCGACGTTCCAGTCGCTGCGCGACCCCGCCTTCCCGGAGCCGAGTATCCCGTTCCCGGTGGCACTGGACCCGTTCACCTGCACCAGGCACGAGATCACCGAGTTCACCCGGCAAGCCGCCGATATGGGCGTGCGCTATCTGGGGCTGTGCTGTGGTGCCGCTCCGCACCATCTCCGCGCGATGGCCGAGGCGCTGGGCCGCACACCACCGGCCAGCCGGTATTCCGCGGACATGTCCAAGCACGCGTACCTGGGCACCGACGCCTCGCTGCTGGCCAAGAACCAGCAGTACGCCGATCAGCTCTGAGCCGGGGATCCGGCGGCCACCTCGTCCATGGCCCGCCGGATCCTCTTCTCCGACACCGGGTACGCGGTGCCGAGGCTCTGCGCGAAGTAGCTGACCCGCAGCTCCTCGAGCATCCACCGGATCGACTCGAGCCGCTCCCCCGCTGACTGTCCTTCGCCCGCCCTGGCCGCGAGTTCCCGGCACTCCTGGCTGATCACCCCGATCTGCCTGGTTCGCTCGACATCACGGCCGGGGTTCTCCGGAAGCTTCTCCAGCCTCCGGTCGACCGCCCGCAGATAGCGCTCGACGTCGGGCAGCCTGCGCCATCCAGTCGCGGTGACGAAGTCGGGACGCACCAGTGCGTTCAGCTGTGCCTGGATGTCGTCGATCGATTCGACTGGCGCGAACGTCGTTCGCGCCAGCCTGGTCCGGACCGCCTGCTCGGCGGCCAGGATCCGGCGCACCCGTTCGACCACGTCGAGCGTTGTCGGGCCGAGGCCGGACCGGATCGAGGCCAGCAGCGTGCCGAATCCGTCGGCGTCCCAGGCCGGTCCGCCACCGTCGGCGAGCAGTTTGTCCACCGCGGCGGTGACGCAGTCCCGCAGCAGCGCCGGGACCCCGCCGTGCGGATTGCGGCTGAGCGTCAGCTTGGCGTCGTTACTCAGGCTGCGAACCACCAGTTTCACCGGGGAGGGCACGTTGAGCAGCAGCAGCCGTCTCGTCCCGAGCCACATCGCCCGCCGCTGGGCGGATTCGGAGTCCAGCATCCGCACCGACACGTCCTCACCCCGGTCCACCAGGGCCGGGTAGGTCGTCATCTGGTAGCCGGCCACCTCCTGTCGATGGACACGCGGCAGCGGCGGGAAGTCCCAGGTGCGCACACCGTCCCGTTCGATGTCGTTGGCCGAGGCGGCCAGC
>JAFAZC010000148.1 GCA_019239965.1 Kutzneria sp.
TCCCGCACTGGTCAGGACCCTGACCGTTCGTCGAGAAAGGTCAAGCACATGCGTATCGGCGTGCTCACCGGTGGTGGCGACTGCCCCGGACTGAACGCGGTGATCAGGGCGGTGGTCCGCAAGGGCGTCGAGGTCCACGGCTGGGACGTGCTCGGGTTCCGCAACGGCTGGCGCGGCCCCCTCGAGGGGTTGACCAAGCAGCTGGGACTCGACGAGGTCGAGGACATCCTCACCCGTGGCGGCACCATTCTCGGTTCGTCGCGGACCAACCCGTACCGAGTGGAGGGTGGCGTCGACAAACTCAAGGCCGTGCTCGCCGAGCACGGGGTTGACGCGCTGGTCGCCATCGGCGGAGAGGACACCCTCGGGGTGGCCAAGCGGCTGAACGAGGACGGGGTGCCGGTGGTGGGGGTGCCCAAGACGATCGACAACGACCTGGGGGCAACCGACTACACGTTCGGCTTCGACACGGCGGTGCACATCGCCACCGAGGCCATCGACAGGCTGCGCACCACCGCGGAGTCCCACCACCGCGCGCTGGTCATCGAGGTGATGGGTCGCCACGCGGGCTGGATCGCCCTGCATTCGGGTGTTGCCGGCGGCGCCAACGTGATCCTGGTGCCGGAGCGCCCGTTCAGTGTCGACAAGGTCGTGCAGTGGGTGCGGCGCAGGTTCGAGCGACAGTACGCGCCGATCATCGTCGTGGCCGAGGGTGCGGTGCCCGACGGCGGCACCGAGATGCTGCATTCGGGCGAGAAGGACGCGTTCGGACACGTCCGCCTTGGTGGTGTCGGCACCTGGCTCGCCGAGGAGATCGCCGAGCGGACCGGCAAGGAGTCCCGCGCGGTTGTTCTCGGCCACGTGCAGCGCGGTGGCACGCCAACCGCCTACGACCGGGTGCTCGCCACTCGGTTCGGGCTACACGCCGTCGACGCCGTGCACGACGGTGACTTCGGTGTCATGGTGGCCCTGCGGGGCACCGACATCGTGCGTGTGCGGCTCGCCGAGGCCACCTCCGCGCTCAAGACGGTCCCGCTGGAGCGCTACGCCGAGGCGGAGGTGTTCTTCGGCTGAGGGCTGAGCCTGCGAAGCCGAACCGTCGAGCACTGCGGCTGGGCACGATGTGAGACTGGACGTGAGGCACTGTGACGGGGCCCTCCGGCCTGTTCTAATGGCGGGGTGCCCCCTGCTTCCGTGCCGACCCGTGTCCTTGTGGTCGATGACGAGCCGAACATCGTCAACCTGCTCACCACCACGCTGAGGTTTGTCGGCTTCGACGTGGCGACGGCGGGCGACGGCAGGGAGGCCCTCCAGCGGGCGGTCAGCTATCGCCCCGACGTCATCGTGCTGGACGTGCTGCTGCCCGACCTCGACGGATTCGGGGTGTGCACCCGGCTGAGGGAGGGCGGCATCGACGCGCCCGTGCTGTTCTTGACCGCGCGGGACGCCAGTGAGGACAAGGTGCACGGCCTGACCCTCGGCGGAGACGACTACGTCACCAAGCCGTTCGACCTCGACGAGCTGGTCGCGAGGGTGAACGTGCTGCTCAAGCGCGGGCGGAGCGAGTCGCCGGTCACCAACCGGCTGCGCGTCGGCGATGTCGAGCTGGACCAGGACACCCACGAGGTCTGGCGCGCGGGCGTGCAGATCAGGTTATCCGCCACTGAATTCCAACTGCTGCGCTATCTAATGACCAACGCCGGCCGGGTGTTGTCCAGGGCACAGATCCTCGACAAGGTGTGGAACTACGACTTCCAGGGCGATTCGAGCATCGTGGAAACCTACATCTACTACCTGCGTCGCAAGTTGGATGACCAGGACAATCCAGCGATCCAGACGGTCCGGGGTGTCGGTTATCTGATGCGTGCCCCGGTCGCGGCCACCAGCGGAGGACGACACGGTGCTGGCAGAAACCACTCTGACCGACGGTGAGCGGCCGCGCGGTGTGGCGGGGCGTTCCGACCGGGCCGCCTCCGGCCGTCTCGGTCGGATAGGACTGGGCCGGCTCAAGCCCCGCTCACTGCGTGGACGTCTGCTGCTCGGTGTGCTTGCGGTGACCGCGGCCGGGCTGCTGACCGCCGACCTGGTCGGTGTGATGGCGCTGAGCTCCTACCTGGACAAGCGAACCGATCAACAGATCGTCGACGCGCTCGCCACCTCCATGGCCCACATCGGCGCGGACGGCAGGATCCAGGGCAAGGGGCCGACCGACGACCTGTGCAGCGACATGGTCATCGATGCCGCCGGAACCGTGGTGCAGCGCCTCGGCAACGTCACCGACGTGCCGATACCCGACGTCTCGCGGTTGCGTGAGCTCGCGGCGACCTCCGCACCGACGACGATCAACGGCAACCGGCCGTTCAGGGTGGCGGTCGGTGCCCTTCCCGGTGGCCAGTTCGTGATGGTTTCCCAGGTGCTGACCTGGTCGTATGCCACCGTGTACCAGTTGGTGGCGATCGAAGCGGTGGTCACCCTGCTCGCCTTGGCGTTGGCCGCCGTGCTGTCGCTGCGGTTCAGCCGGTACCTGATGCGCCCGGTGGACCAGATGACCGACACTGCCGGGCTGATCGCCGACGGGGAGCTCTCCCACCGTGTCGAGGTGGATGGCTCGCCCACTGAGGTGGCGAGGCTGGGCACGTCGCTGAACCAGATGCTTGGTCGCATCGAGCACTCGTTCGCCGAGCGTCAGCTCGCCGAGGAGCGGCTGCGCCGGTTCATCGCCGACGCCAGCCACGAACTGCGCACGCCGTTGACCTCGGTCACCGGATATGCGCAGCTGGTCAGGCGCGGTGCTCTGACCGACCTGGACCAGCTCGCCGACGCCATGAGGCGGGTGGAGGGCGAGGCGAAGCGGATGTCGGCGCTCGTCGATGAGCTGCTCCTGCTCGCACGCCTGGACCAGGGGCGTCCGCTGACGCAGGCCCCGGTGGACCTGGTGGAGCTGGCGCTCGGCGCGGTGGCCAACGCCAGGGCCGCCGCGCCCGGCCGGACCGTGCGGATGGTGGCCGAACCGGGCCCGCACGTCGTGCGTGGGGACACGGTCCGGCTGCACCAGGTGCTCACCAACCTGCTCGGAAACGTCCACGCGCACACTCCGCCGGGCACCGCGGCGGAACTGCGGTTGAGCCGGGTCGGCGGCCACGAGGTGATCGACGTCATCGATGACGGTCCCGGTATCCCGCCCGAACAGCATGAGCGGGTGTTCGAGCGGTTCTTCCGCGGTGACTCGTCCCGGGCCCGGTCCAGCGGGTCCACACACGAGAACACCGGCCTCGGCCTGAGCATCGTCTCCGCGATCGCGAGTGCCCACGGCGGCGGCGCCAGTGTGCACCCCAGTGGCCGAGGGGCCTGGTTGCGGGTGGTGCTGCCGGCCGCGGGGCCACTGGCGCCCGCCGAGGACGAGAAGGCCGATTCGCGGCGACTTCCCAGCCAACTCTGAGCAAACACCGACGGTGGTCCGACCTTCCCCGGTTTTCCTTGTCATACCCGCACTGTCGCTTCATGGAGACGCGCACGATGGCATCGCCCCGGACGGACGCCGAGGGTGGACACAGGACGCCGCATCCGTTCCGGTTGGCGGCGGCATTCACGGTGTCGGTGGTCGTGGGAAACGTGGGCAACGCTGTTCTCTCGCTGATCGGCAGGCAGGTGTTCTCCGTGCCGAACAACTTCACGGCCCTGCTTCCTGAACGCTACGTTCCCGTGACAGCGGTCGCCGTGATGGTGATGACGGGGGTATGGCTGGTCCTCGCCCGCCGGGCAAGCTGCCCGGAGTTGCGGTTCTACCAGGCTGTCCGGGCGGCGGTGGTGTGCGCCGTGCTCGCCAGCCTCGCCCTGCTGCGCTGTTGGCAGGAGGTGTTGGGAGTGGTGACCCTGATGCTGATGACCGTGGTCGGTGCGGTCGTCGTCTACCTGGCCCTGACCAGAATCGCGTCGGCCAGGCGAGTAAGGCACTGATGGTCTGACTGGAACGCCGAGGTTACGAGGCCGAAGGTCGAGGTGACGCCAGAGCGAAAGGTGTCGCCGAGGTGCTGGGGACGGGCCGATAGCCCTGTACGGCTCAGTGGGCTTCCAGTAAGACTTTCGTCGGACTGCCACCTATGGAGGGGACATAGTCGCGATGGAAGTGCCGACCTTGTCGCGTGTCGCGCTCACGACCGCTTTGGTGTGTGTGCTGACCTCGACGGTCGCCGCGGCCGGTGTTGGGCCGGCGGCGGGCGAGACACGGAGTTGCCCGGGCGCCCAGTCTTCGACCATGGGTCCGCACGGCTCGGTCAGCATGTCCAGTGTGGATGCTTTGCGGGGCAACGTGTCGACGGTCAAACCGCCGGTTGTCAACACCCCGCCCGCGCCGATGACCGCGGCGGACTACCTCAAGCCGCTCAGTCAGCTCGGCGAGCTTGGCCCGTTGGGGCCGTGGGGACCGCTGAGCGGCAATGGACCGCTCGGCCGCGATGCGAACAGAGCACGCGGCGCTGAAGAGCCGCCGCGGCCGGCGCGAGACGCTGGTGGCCCGCTCGGACCCGACGGTCCGTTGGGCGCCAGCGGGCCGCTCGGTGTCGATCCGTACTGTGCGACGCTGCCGACCATCGGTGGGGACCATGGCAAGCAGCTGCAGTTGGGTGGGCTGTGGACGGTCCTCGGGCCGATGGGGCCACTCGGGCCGATGGGACCAACCGGTCCACTGGGCCCTCTCGGACCGCGTGGCGCGAACCGTGACGCCAACGGCCAGTACCTGGACGGTGGCACGGTGATCCGGACCGTCGACGTGCCCTGGGCCGGGCAACCCAACCATCGGTACGAACTGATGGAGCAGTACGCCCCGGCCTTCGCCAAGTCTTTCGCCGACAACGACACGTCGTTCACCGTCAAGAGTGCTCTCGCGACGGGGGCGTCGGACACCTATCGGTTCACCTCACACGAGGACCAGTTCGTCACCGTCGCCGCCGTTCCTGACGAGGGTTTCCAGTCCTTGTTCTGGATGAACTCCTGTGTCTTCCCGGTCCTGTTTCCGGCCACGGTGCACGACAAGACCAATTACGAGGATGTCAGCTATGTCTGCGAATTCCTTGCTCATCGCCTGCCAGCGGCTGACCTGCTCACCGACCGGTTCGACCTGACGCTGGCCGACGGGACCGGTAGGCGTCTAGCCTCGTCGACCGCTGCTCGGCATCCGAACTGGATTCAGCTCAGGGTGACCACCGGTGACCGCTTGGCGGCGACGGTCACCGCGAAATCCACCCTGTCTGCGGCACCTGGCGGCTACCGGCTCGTCGTTGTCGGCACCGGCCCGTCCTTCAACACCACGGATATCTCAGGAGCCCACCAGGTGCGGTAATTATCACGCCCTGAGCATCTCGGCGACGAGGAACGCCAGCTCCAGGGACTGCTGGGTGTTCAGCCTGGGATCGCAGGCGGTCTCGTAGCGGCCAGCGAGGTCGTCGTCGGAGATCTCCTGCGCCCCGCCGAGGCATTCGGTGACGTCCTCGCCGGTCAGCTCGACATGGATACCGCCGGGATGGGTGCCCAGCGCGCGATGCACTTCGAAGAAGCCCTGGACCTCGTCCACGATCCGGTCGAAGTGCCGCGTCTTGTAGCCGGTGGTCGACTCGTGGGTGTTGCCGTGCATGGGGTCGCACTGCCAGACGACCTGGTGGCCGGATGCGGTGACCTTCTCCACGATCGCGGGCAACACCTGACGGACCCGATGGTTGCCCATCCGGCTGATCAGGGTGAGCCGCCCGGGCACGTTGTGCGGATCGAGCCGCTCGACATACTCCACCACGGTCTCCGGCGTGGTGGTCGGGCCGATCTTCACGCCGATCGGGTTGGCGAGCAGCTCGGCGAAGGCGATGTGGGCGCCGTCGAGCTGGCGGGTTCGCTCGCCGACCCACAGGAAGTGGGAGGACAGGTCATAGAGCTTCGGCCTGTCTCCCGTGGTGTCCAGTCGCAGCATGGCGCGTTCGTAGTCGAGCAGCAGCGCCTCGTGGCTCGCGTAGATCTCGACGGTGTGCAGTGTGCTGTGCTCGACTCCGCAGGCCGCCATGAACCGCAGGCCACGGTCGATCTCGGTGGCCAGCGCCTCGTAGCGCTCCCCGGCCGGCGAGGTGCGCACGAAGTCCTTGTTCCAGTCGTGCACCCTGGTCAGGTCGGCCATGCCGGTGGTGGTCGAGGCGCGCAGCAGGTTCATCGCCGCGCTGGCGTTGGCGTAGGCGCGAATCATCCGGGACGGGTCCGGCACCCGTGCCTGCGGTGTGGCGACGAGCGAATTGACGATGTCGCCGCGGTAGACCGGAAGGCCGAGCGAGTCCAGACCGGCCGACCTCGGCTTGGCGTACTGGCCGGCGATCCTGGCCACCTTCAGCACCGGCATGCTCGCGCCGTAGGTCAGCACGACCGCCATCTGGAGCAGCGTGCGGACGTTGCCGCGAATGTGCGGCTCGGTGTTGCTCGCGAACGTCTCGGCGCAGTCGCCACCCTGCAGCAGAAACGCCTCGCCCCGCGCCACCTCGGCCAGCCGGGTGCCAAGCTGGTCGATCTCAGCCGGCACCGTGATCGGCGGCACGCTCTCCAGCACCTTGCGCGCCATCCGGGTCTGGTCGGGGTCGGGCCATTCCGGTTGCTGTGCTGCCGGCCTGCCCAGCGCGTCGTCCAGGAGTTTCCGCAGGTCAGGAGGCAACGGCGGCAGGTCGGGGAGGTCGTCCACCGGGACGTCCACGGTCCAGTTCACGACCGTCAGTCTATCGGCCTACCCAGGCCTCGTCCCTGTCGTCGGACGGGACACTGGCCGGCACGCGGACTGGTTAGGCTTCCGTGATGCGCCCCGCCGCGAAAATCGCGGCCGGCACAGTCGTCGTGCTGGCCACCTACGTGTACCTGGTGCTCGAGCGCCCTGGCGCGAGCGGAACCGGGGCGCTGGTCGCGCTGGCTGGCTACCTGCTTGGCTCGGTGCTGATCGGTCTCGGTGCGGTCGACCGGCTGTCCACCTCGTCGGTCACCCTGATCCCGGTGGCCATGGCGATCAACATCGTGGTCGGCCAGCTGGCGCTGGCCACCGGGATCCCGCTGTACCTCGACTCGATCGGCATCGTCATCGCCGGCGTACTCGCCGGTCCCGCGGCGGGGGCCGCCACCGGGGTGCTGACCTGCGTGATCTGGGGACTCACCGCGAACCCGACGATCATGCCGTTCGCCGTGACCGCGGCCGAGATCGGCGTCGCCGCCGGGCTGATCGGCATGCTCGGCGGCTTCCGTAAGCCCTGGTGGGCGGCGCTGGCCGGCCTGCTCACCGGCGTTGTCTCGGCGCTGGTGTCCGCGCCGATCTCGGCCTTCGTCTACGGCGGCGTGACCACGTCGGCCGGTACCACCGCGATCACCGGTGCCTTCCAGGCCTACGGGGCCAGTCTGTTCGCGGCCACCACGCTGCAGGGGTTGCTGTCGGACCCGCTGGACAAGACCGTCACTTTCACCGTGGCCTTCGTCATCCTGCTCGCGCTGCCGGCCAGGTTCCGCCAGCGTTTCGCCTTCGCCCGCAGGTATCGGGTCTTCGCCACCGGTGTCGGGTCGGAGGGCCGATGACCCAGGACTTCTACCGACCAGGGACGTCGTTGATACACCGGTGGAATCCGGTGACCACGCTGTCGCTCAGTCTGACCCTCGTGGTGACGGCGTTCGCGAGCCAGGCACTGTGGCTTCCCGCGGCGCTGCTGGTGTTCGTGGTGTTCCCTGCCGCGCTGGTGTCGGGGGTGTTCCGACGGCTGCTGGCCTGGCTGGCCAGGTTCCTACTGCCGGTCATCCTGCTGCTGTTCGTGATCCAGGGTCTGTACCACCAGGACGGCCCGCTGCTAGACCTCGGGCCGGTCGGCGTGCACCTCGACGGGGTGCTGTTCGCCACGAGGACGGCACTGCGGCTGCTGGTGCTGACAGGGGCGTTCCTGTTGCTGCTGTTCACCACCCATCCTGGTGAGCTGATGACAGCCCTTGTGGCGCACGGGATGCCGCCCAAGATCAGCTACCTGGTGTCGGCCACGATGCAGATCGTTCCGGCATTCCGGCAGCGTGCGCACAGCATTCTTGACGCGCAGCGGGCACGAGGCCTGCGGACGGCGGCTGGACCGATAGGCCGCGTTCGCGCCCTGGTTCCCCTGGTCGGCCCACTCGTCCTCGGCGCCTTGTCCGAAGTGGACGAACGCGCGGTCGCCATGGAGGCAAGGGCATTCGGTGCGACCACACGAAGGACCAGCTACACGGTCATCGCGGACTCCGCTGCCCAGCGGGTCTCCCGCTGGAGCATGCTGGTGATCACAATCGCCGTGATCGTGCTGTCCGCCACGGGGGTGATCCGGTGATCCGGCTCGAATCGCTCAGTTACCGCTATGCGGAGACACCAACGACGGTCCTGCGACAGATCAGTCTCACCATCCCGAAGGGACAGCTGGTCGGCGTTGTCGGGCCAAGCGGTGCGGGCAAGACCACACTGGCACAGGTGATGTCTGGGTTCATCCCACACGTCTTCGGGGGCGAGGTCACCGGCGCCGTCACCGTCGCCGGCAGATCCGTCCGGAACACCCCGCTGCCCTTGCTGGTCAGCGACATCGGCCTGGTCTCGCAGAATCCGTTCAACCAGCTCTCCGGCGCCAAGTTCAGCGTGGCCGAGGAACTGGCCTTCGGCCTGGAGAACCTCGGCGTGCCACGCGGGGAGATGGTCAGCAGGGTCGACGAGACGCTGAGGCGGCTGCGCATCGCCCATCTTGCCGAGCGCTCGCCGTACCAGTTGTCCGGGGGGCAACAGCAGCTGGTCGCCATCGGTTCCATGATGGTGATGCGCCCCGGTGTTCTCGTGTTGGACGAACCGACGTCGCAACTGGATCCCGCGGGCAGCGGACTGGTGTTCGATGCGCTGGGCGAGCTGCGTGAACGGGGGGTCACCGTGGTGCTCATAGAGCACAAGCTGGAGCAGCTCGCTGAGGTCGCCGACCGGATTCTCGCCCTTGTCGACGGCGAGCTGCGGATGGACGGCCCACCGTCGACCGTGCTCGCCGCCGACGAGCTGGCCGACTGGGGGATCGGCCGTACCAGGTTCACCGCCGCGGCGGTCGCCGCGGCGACACACTGGCCATGCGGACGTCCGCTGCCCGTCACGCTGGCCGAGGCCGCCGCGGGCTTCGCGGAGGGGGCGCCATGAGCATCCGCGTCGAAGGGCTGCACTTCGGCTACCCCGACGGAGTCACGGCGCTGTGCGGTGTCGATCTCGTTGTCGAGTCCGGCGAGCGGATCGCGATCATCGGGGAGAACGGAGCCGGCAAGACCACTCTCGTCCGGCACTTCAACGGCATCATGAAGCCCACAAGCGGACGGGTGCTGGTCAACGGTGTCGACACCGCGACGCGCGAGGTCTCCCAGCTCGCCCGCGAGGTGGGCTACGTCTTCCAGAATCCCCACGAACAGCTGTTCGCGAGAACGGTCCGCGCCGAGGTGGAGTTCGGCCCGCGTAATCTCGGTTACCCGGCCGGGCGCCGACGCCGCCTCGTCGACTGGGCGCTGGAAGCCACCAGGCTGACCGCACACTCCGACGCGCACCCGTACGAGTTGTCCCTCGCCGAGCGCAAACGAGTCGCCATCGCCTCTGTGCTCGCGATGGACACGCCGATCGTCGTCCTGGACGAGCCGACAACGGGCCAGGACTGTGCCGGTGTGAACGACGTCGGTTCGATCCTGGCCCAGTTGCGGGATTCCGGACGTACCGTGGTCGGAGTCACCCACGACATGGACTTCTGTGCGGAGAACTTCGACCGGGTGGTCGTCATGGCGCGGGGACGGATCGTGGCGGACGGTCCCACCGCCGAGATCTTCCGCGACGACGCGGTCCTTGCCGAGGCCGCCGTCGAGGCACCCTCGATGACACGGCTGACCCGACGACTCGGCTGGAATCGGAGTGCCATCACCGTTGAGGAGCTTGTGTCCCGCCTGGACCACCGCGAGCGTGGCCCCTCCGATCACCCGCACGGGCAATGACCCGACGCATTTTCGGGTACGCCCAGGGGAGGAATGAGACCATCATACCGCTGTAACCGCGCACGAAAGGCTCCGCCATGCCTCTTGCCCATCCCTCGGATTCGGAAACCGCCGGCCGTGCCGAGGTCTCGGTCAACCCAGTGTTCACCCGGGAACCGGTGCAGATCCCGCGGAATCGGATGCCCGACGGCGAACTGGACGCCGAGACGGCCTACCAGGTGGTGCACGACGAGCTGATGCTCGACGGAAACGCCCGGTTGAACCTGGCCACGTTCGTCACCACCTGGATGGAACCGCAGGCACAGACGCTCATGGCGGAGTGCGCCGACAAGAACATGATCGACAAGGACGAGTATCCGCGCACCGCCGACCTCGAGCAGCGGTGCGTGCGGATGCTCGCCGACCTGTGGCACGCCGTCGATCCGGACCATGTCACCGGCTGCTCCACCACCGGATCCAGCGAGGCGTGCATGCTGGCGGGACTCGCGCTCAAACGCCGGTGGCGGCACCGGCGGCGCGCCGAGGGCAAGCCGACCGACAAGCCCAACCTCGTCATGGGCATCAACGTGCAGGTGTGCTGGGAGAAGTTCGCCAACTACTGGGACGTCGAGGCCCGTCTCGTGCCGATGGAGGGCTCCCGGTACCACCTCACCGCCGAGGAGGCGGTCAAGTACTGCGACGAGAACACCATCGGCGTCGTCGCCGTCCTCGGCTCGACCTTTGACGGCAGTTACGAGCCGGTCGCCGAGATCTGCACGGCCCTCGACCGGCTGCAGAGGGAACGCGGCTGGGACATCCCGGTCCACGTCGACGGTGCCTCGGGCGCGATGATCGCCCCGTTCTGCGACCCGGATCTGCGGTGGGACTTCCGCCTGCCCCGGGTCGCCTCGATCAACACCTCCGGCCACAAGTACGGCCTGGTCTACCCCGGGGTGGGCTGGGTCCTGTGGCGTGACGCCGATGCTCTTCCGGAAGACCTGGTGTTCCGGGTCAACTACCTCGGCGGTGACATGCCGACGTTCGCGCTGAACTTCTCCCGCCCCGGTGCCCAGGTCGTGGCGCAGTACTACAACTTCCTGCGGTTGGGCAGGCAGGGCTATGGCCGGATCCAGCGGTACTGCCGTGAGGTGGCCTCCAGCCTCGCCGACCGCATCGCCCAGCTCGGACCATTCCGGCTGATCACCGACGGCCGCCAGCTGCCGGTGCTGGCTTTCACCCTTGCCGACGGGGAGGCCGGGTACTCGGTGTTCGACGTGTCGGCGGCGCTGCGTGAGCAGGGCTGGCTGGTGCCGGCCTACACCTTCCCCGCCCATCGGGAAGACCTGGCCGTGCTGCGAATCGTTGTGCGCAACGGCTTCAGCCACGACCTCGCCGACCTGCTGCTGGAAGACCTCGAACGGGCACTGCCCAGGCTGCGCAAGCAGGAAAGGCCACAGCGGGGCGAGGAATGCAGCTCCTTCTCGCACGGTGCGTCACGTCGATCATAGGGACCGGAAACGGGTACTCGACCGTGGTGGAACCGGTACGTGCGTTGACCCAGATCGCGTTCCTGCTCGAACGCGCCGGTGAGTCGACTTACAAGGTGCAGGCGTTCCGACGGGCCGCCGCCGTGGCGGCGCGGCTGCCCGACGAGGAGCTGCGCCGACACGTCGAGCAGGGCACGCTGACCAGACTGCCGGGTATCGGCAGGTCGATCGCCGCGGTGATCACCGAAACGGCGCGCGACGGGGAGTCCGGTTACCTCACCGGGCTCCTCGAGCGCGGTGGTCCGCCGGTTCAGGGCGGTGCACGTCTCCGCGCCGCGCTGCGTGGCGACTGCCACACGCATTCGGACTGGTCGGACGGGGGCAGTCCGATCAGACAGATGGCTGAGACAGCCCGCGAGCTCGGCCATGAGTGGGTCGCCCTCACCGACCATTCGCCGCGGCTGCGGATCGCCAACGGGCTGTCGGCGGACCGGTTGCGCCGGCAGCTGGAGGTGGTCGCCGGTCTGAACGAGGAATTCGCGCCGTTCCGCGTGCTCACGGGGATCGAGGTGGACATCCTCGCCGACGGCGGCCTCGACCAGGATGAGGGTCTGCTCGCCGAACTCGATGTGGTGGTGGCCAGCGTGCACTCCGGCCTGCGCGCTCCGAAACGGGAGATGACACGGCGCATGGTGGCGGCCGTGAGCAACCCACACGTCGACGTGCTTGGGCACTGCACCGGCCGCATCGTGGCGGGCAAGGGGCGGCCGGAGTCGACCTTCGACGCCGAAGCGGTCTTCGCCGCATGCCGGGACAACGGAGTGGCTGTCGAGATCAACTCGCGGCCCGACCGGCTCGACCCGCCGATGCGGCTGCTCGACCTGGCCGTGGACCTCGGGTGTCTGTTCGCCATCGATAGCGACGCGCATGCTCCTGGTCAGCTGGACTGGCAGCTGTACGGCTGTGACCGTGCCGAGCGGTGCGGCATCCGGCAGGAGGACGTCGTCAACACAAGGCCGGCGGACCAGCTGTTCAGTTCCCTCACGGCACGGTGAACCGGTGCCGCGCATGACCGGCAACCAGGGAATGGGTCGTCACGGCCGCACGGCACCGTGACGACCCGAGACCAGCCGCCTAGGACCGGTTGGCCAGCTCGCCGAAACCGTCCACGGGCGTTTCCGGAGTCTGCGTGTGCAGCATGTCCATCAGCTGGCGCGCCAACCCAAAGCCGGCACCGCCCAGCGAGAGGGCCTTGGTGAACAGTTCGGAGACGCCGTCCGCACCGTTGAGCACCACCATGTGGTCGACATTGGCGAAGGCCTGCGCTCCGGCCGCCACGATCGCCGGCCAGTTCTCGGCGAGTTCCTGTGCCACAACCGCTTCCTGATTTTCGGCGAGCGCGGCGGCCCGCGCCTTGATCGCCTCGGCCTCGGCGAGCCCCTTGGCCTTGGCCGCGTCGGCCTCGGCGAGGCCCTGCGCCCTGGACGCGGTTGCCTGTGCCTCGCCGGTGGCCTTGGTCGCCGTCGCGGTGGCCTCACCCCGTGCCCTTGTCGCCTCGGCCTCCGCCTGTGCGGCGATCTTCACCTTGGTGGCGTCAGCCGCCGCCCGCAGCTCGGTCTCCCTCGCCTGTGCCTGTGCCCGGGCGATCTGGGCGTCACGCTCGGCGTCGGCGAGCGTCCTTGTCTCATAGGCCTTGGCGTCGGCCGGTTTTCTGACCTGTGACTGCAGCCGCTGCTCGGCGAGGTCGGCTTCCAGGTTGGCGGCCTTGGTCTCCGCGACGACGACCTCCTGGCGGGCGGTGGCATCGGCGAGCGGACCGGCCTGGCGGGTGCGCGCCGACACCTGATCGATCTCGGCCTGATAGGAGGACTGCTTGATCTGACTGTCCCGCCAGGCGCTGGCCTTGTTCGCCGCGGCGATCTGTTCCGCCTCGGTGGCCTCCTGGTCGCGCTGCGCCTCGGCGATGCGAGCCGCGGCAGCCACCGCGGCGGCGTATGGTTTACCGAGGTTGGCAATGTAGCCGGAGGCGTCGTCGATCTCCTGTATCTGCAGCGAATCCACCACCAGGCCCAGTTTGCTCATTTCGGTGGCCGAGGAGCTGCGGACCTCCGCGGTGAGTCGTTCACGGTCGCGGATGAGTTCCTCGACCGTCAGCGCGCCGATGATCGAGCGCAGGTGGCCGGCGAACACGCTGTGAATCCTGGTGTCCATGGCGTCCTGCTGGTCGAGGAAGCGCCGCGCCGCGTTGGCGATGGACACGAAGTCATCGCCGACCTTGTAGATCACCACGCCCTGCACTCGCACCGGGATGCCCTGGTTGGTCACGCAGGACACCGCGATCTCCGACGACCGGGTGTCCAGCGAGAGCCTGCGTGCGGTCTGGAACCCGGGCAGCACCAATGCGCCCTTGCCAGTGACGATCTTGAAGCCGAGACTGTCCTCGCCGAACTGTTCGCCGCGGCCCCTTGTGCCGAGCCCAGAAATGATCATCGCTTCGTTGGGCTCCGCCACCCGCCACAATGTCCGCAGCACGAGAAACAACACCAGCAGTGCGACGAACGCACCACCGGTGGCGACTAATCCGCTGACATCCATCCTGTGACGCCCCTTCGCGCGTGGGACGCCATAGTGCGCCCCACGACCTTGTCGTGGTTGCCGACCAGACTTCCCGGCGCACCTTGGAGCGCTGACGATACGAGCAGGCTCCCCCGATGTCGATGTTCGTCAGAACACACTCAGCCGAGCGGACGCCAGCGTTGCACGTACACGGTGCGCGGAGGGTCGAAATCCACCACGAGGACCTGGGTTCCCGGCTCGATGGTGTCCTCGGGGTCGACCGGATGGGCGTAGAAAGCCTCGGCGCCGCCCCGGATCCCGACCATCACCTCACCGACCAGACCGGCACCGACCCTGCCGGTGACGCGGCCCCGAGTTCCGATCACCGCCCGAGCATAGGTCAGAAGAACGGGTTGCTGGTCACGGTGACCACCGTTCCCGCCCTGACCCGCGTGCCGGCGGGAGGGCTCTGGCTGAGTACGGGGGAGTTCTCCGAGCCGCCGAAGAAGCCGCCGTAGGCCTGCACCTCGAGTCCCAGTTGGGCGAGCATGTCCCGTGCTTCGGCGACGGTCTTGCCCTTGAGGTCGGGCACGGTGATGGCGGTGGAGACGTAGACACCGACCCGTTTGCTGTGGCCGGGGTTGATCCCGGCGCCGGCAGGAGGATCGGTGCGGGCGACCTTGCCCTTGTCCGCCTTGTCGGAGAAGTCGGCACCGGCGTCGTAGGGGTCGAAGCCGGCCTTGGTCAGCGCGGCGAAGGCATCATCGTGACTCATGCCGGTGACGTCGGGGACGGTCGCACCCTTGCTCAGCACGACGACGACGGGCGCACCGACGTCCAACGGTGTCCCCGCTCCCGGCTGCAGGCGCAGCACCTGCCCCTGCGGCACCGTGGCACTGAAGTCGTCCTTGGCGGCGTCACGGCGCGGTTGCAGTCCCGCCTCGGCGATCTGTCGGTCCGCGTCCGCCGGATCGGTCCCCGGCTTGATGTCGGGCACCCGCGGCCGGCCGCGGGAAACCCGCAGGGTCACCGTGGAACCGCGGATCACCGGCTGGTTCTCGCCGGGTTGCGCGTCGAGCACTCGGCCGGCCGGCACCGTGTTGCTCGGCACACCGACGATCTGAGCGGTGAGGTCCGCGTCGTGCAGCCGTTGCTCGGCGACGCTCTGGTCGAGTCCGGCGACAGTGGGCACCTGCGACCACTGGCCGATTCCCAGCCACCAGCCAGCCGCGGCGATCACCGCGGCGCACAGTGCGATCGCGGAGATCCACAACGCCGACCTCCGCCGTCCGCGGGCCCGTCGCTCGTGGTAGGCGTCCGTCGGCCGCGGCCGACGGTGGTCTTCGGTCGTCGCGTTGGCTTCCAGGTCGGCACGGGACATCGCCCTCGTGCCCTGTGGGCCGATCGGAGCCATCGCGCTCACGGTGTCATCCGTGGGGTCGCCCCGACCGGCCGCGGCGGCCGGCAGCGGTACCTGCGCCGCCTGGATACCGAGGGCCCCGCTGATGTCGCGCAGTTCGGCGAGGAACGCACCGGCGTCGGCGGGCCGCTGAGCCGGTTCCCGTCGGGTCGCGCGCAGCACCAGCTCGTCCAGCGCCGCGGGGATGGGCCCGGGGGCGGCCTCGCTCGGGGCCGGAACGTCGTCGTTGACGTGCCGGTAGGCCACCGAGATCGCGTTGTCACCGACGTACGGCG
>JAFAZC010000172.1 GCA_019239965.1 Kutzneria sp.
AGCCCCTTCGACCACCACATCTACGTGCTGGCCTCGGACGGCGACATCGAGGAGGGCATCACCTCGGAGGCGTCCTCGCTGGCCGGGCACCAACGGCTCGGCAACCTGACACTGATCTACGACGACAACCGGATCTCGATCGAGGACGACACTCAGATCGCGCTGTCGGAGGACACCGCCAAGCGGTACGAGGCCTACGGCTGGCATGTGCAGCGTGTCGAGGGCGGCGAGAACGTCAGCGGCATCATCGACGCGCTGCAGGCCGCGCGCGCCGTGACCGACCGCCCGTCGATCATCGTGCTGCGCACCGTGATCGGCTATCCGGCTCCGACGAAGATGAACACCGGCAAGGCACACGGCGCCGCCCTCGGCGCCGACGAGGTCGCCGAGATCAAGCGGATCCTGGGCTTCGACCCCGACGAGTCCTTCTCGGTGCCCGCAGACGTGCTCGCCCACACCCGCAAGGTCGTCGAGCGGGGCAACGCGGCCCACGTCAGGTGGCAGCGGACCTTCGACATGTGGGCGCAGGCCAATCCGGACCGCAAGGCCCTACTCGACCGGCTGACCGCCGGCGAGCTGCCGGCCGGCTGGTCGGAGAAGCTGCCCACCTGGCAGCCGGACGCCAAGGGGATCGCGACCCGCAAGGCCTCCGGCGAGGTCCTGAGCGCGCTGGCCGATGTGCTGCCCGAACTGTGGGGTGGTTCGGCCGACCTCGCCGAGAGCAACAACACGACCATGAAGGGTGCCGACTCCTTCGGCCCCACGGACATCTCGACCAAGGAATGGTCGGCCAATCCGTACGGCAGGACGCTGCACTTCGGCGTCCGTGAGCACGCCATGGGCGCGATCCTCAACGGGATCGCGCTGCACGGACCGACCCGCCCCTACGGCGGCACCTTCCTGGTGTTCAGCGACTACATGCGGCCGGCGGTCCGGCTCGCCGCGCTGATGCGCTCGCCCACGATCTACGTCTGGACGCACGACTCGATCGGGCTCGGTGAGGACGGCCCGACCCACCAGCCAATCGAGCATCTCGCGGCGCTGCGGGCGATCCCCGGGCTGGCGGTGGTGCGGCCCGGCGACGCCAACGAGACGGCGGCGGCGTGGCGGACGATCCTTGAGCGCATGGACGGCCCCACCGGGCTGGCGTTGACTAGGCAGAACCTGCCGGTGCTCGAGGGCACCGACGCCGACGGTGTCGCCAGGGGCGGTTATGTGCTCGCCGAGGCCAGCGGTGACGCGCCCCACGTTGTGCTCATCGCCACCGGGTCGGAACTGCAGATCGCGGTCGAGGCACGGAAGGTTCTGGAGGCCTCCGGCGTTTCCACCCGTGTGGTGTCGATGCCGTGCGTCGAATGGTTCGAGGCCCAGTCCCCGGCCTACCGCGAACGAGTGGTGCCACCGTCGGTGCGCGCCAGGGTGGTCGTCGAGGCCGGCATCGCCCAGCCGTGGTACCGGTTCGCCGGTGACAGCGGCGAAATCGTGTCCATCGAGCACTTCGGGGCATCCGCTGACTACCAGACGTTGTTCCGCGAGTTCGGCTTCACGACCGAGGCGGTCGTGGACGCGGCCCGCCGCAGCATCGCGAAGGTGGAGGGAAAGTAAGTCATGAGTGCTAGCACCAAGTTGGCCGCGCTCAGCCAGGCCGGCGTGTCGATCTGGCTCGACGACCTGTCGCGTGAACGCCTGGACACCGGCAGCCTCGCCGACCTGATCAGGGACAAGCACGTCGTCGGCGTGACCACGAATCCGACGATCTTCGCCTCGGCGCTGGCCCATGGACAGGCCTACGACGAGCAGGTGCGGGAGCTGGCCGCACGCGGCGCCGACCTCGACGGCACCGTGCGGGAGATCACGACCACCGACGTGCGCAACGCCTGCGACCTGTTCCGGCAGACGTGGCAGGCCAGCGGCGGCAAGGACGGTCGGGTCTCCATCGAGGTCGACCCCAGGCTCGCGCATGACACGGAGCGCACCGTCGCCGAGGCGCTCGACCTGTGGAAGACCGTGGACCGGCCGAACCTGATGGTGAAGATCCCGGCGACCGTCGAGGGGCTGCCGGCGATCACCCGGGCGCTTGCCGAGGGCGTGAGCGTGAACGTGACGCTGATCTTCTCGGTCCAGCGCTACCGCGAGGTCATGGACGCCTTCCTCGCCGGCATCGAGCAGGCCCGTGCCAACGGCCACGACATCAGCGGCATCTTCTCGGTGGCCTCGTTCTTCGTGTCCCGGGTGGACACCGAGGTGGACAAGCGGCTCGCCAAGATCGGCACCTCGGAGGCGCTCGCGCTGCGCGGCACCGCCGCCATCGCCAACGCGCGGCTGGCCTACGCCGCGTACGAGGAGGTCATCGCCGGTGCCCGCTGGCAGGCCCTCGCCGGTGCCGGCGCCAACCCGCAGCGACCGCTGTGGGCATCCACCGGCGTCAAGGACCCGTCCTACCGCGACACCCGCTACGTCGAGGAGCTCGTGGTGGACAACGTGGTGAACACCATGCCTGAGAAGACCCTCGACGCGGTGGCCGACCACGGTGAGATCGACGGTGACAAGGTCAGCGGAACGGGCGAGCAGGCACGGCGGACGTTCGACGCGTTGCGGCGGGTCGGCGTCGACATCGACGACGTGTACGCGGTGCTGGAGTCCGAGGGCGTCGACAAGTTCGACAAGTCATGGGCCGAGCTGCTCGCGACCGTGACCGACCAACTAGCGAAGGCACAGGGCTGAGTTTGGACATCTCCGTCGACATCGCCGATCCCGAACTCCGCGCGGCGGCCGCAGAAGTGGTGGACAGCCTGGTGGCCGAGAAGGTCGCGTCGAAGCTGACCGCACAGGACCCGACACTGTGGGGCAAGGAGGCTGAGGCCGAGGCTCGAATCCGGCTAGCCTGGACGACTGCGCCCGAAACCTCACGGCCACTGGTCGGCGAGATCGAGGCTCTCTCCTCGGAGCTGGCCGGGGAAGGTGTCGACCGCGTCGTGTTGGCCGGGATGGGCGGCTCCTCGCTCGCCCCGGAAGTGATCACCGCCACCGCCGGTGCTGCGCTCGTCGTGCTGGACACCACCGATCCCGGCCAGGTGGCCACGGCACTGGCCGGCGACCTGAACCGGACTGTGCTAGTGGTGTCGTCGAAGTCCGGCACCACGGTGGAGACAGACAGCCACCGCCGGATCTTCGAGGAGGCCTTCGCCGCGGCCGGCATCGACGCGCCGCGCCGGATCGTGGTCGTCACCGACCCCGGTTCGCCGCTGGAAGCCCTGGCTACCGAGGCGGGCTACCGGCGCTTCACCGCCGACCCCCATGTCGGTGGGCGCTACTCGGCGCTGACCGCGTTCGGCCTCGTTCCGGCCGGTCTCGCCGGGACCGACATCGGCGGGCTGCTCGACGGGGCCGCCTCGGCCGCACCGCTGCTGTCGGCAGACTCCACGGACAATCCGGCTCTGTGGTTGGCCGGGGCGTGGGCCGAGGCACACGCCCGCGGTGCCGAGAAGGTCGTGCTCGGCGACACCGGTTCCGGTATCCCGGGTTTCGCCGCCTGGGCCGAACAGCTGATCGCCGAGTCGACCGGCAAGCAGGGCACGGGCCTCCTGCCGGTGGTCGTGGAGAGTGCCGACGCCCCCGGATTCGCCGATGCCGGCGGTGACGCCACCCCGGTGGCCATCGGGCCAGTGGCCGGCAACGCCTCGCTGAGCACGACCGGGTCGCTCGGCGGGCTGTTCCTGCTGTGGGAGTACGCCACCGCGATCGTCGGCCGGCTGCTCGGCATCAACCCGTTCGACCAGCCCGACGTCGAGACGGCCAAGAAGGCGGCACGGTCGCTGCTGGACGCCCCGAACACCAGCGGCGCGGCCGTCCCGGCACTGGTGTTCGGGCCGGTCGAGGTGCATGCCTCGGCCGGATGGCGGCCCCAGGGCGCCACGCTGGCCGAGGTGCTCGGCCACTTCCTGCGCCTGACGCCCGAGCATGGCTACCTGGCCGTGCAGGCCTACCTCGACCGGCTCGACGACGCCTCAGCGGCCGTGCTGCGGCGGGAACTGGCCCGCGTGAGCGGCCTGCAGACCACCTTCGGCTGGGGTCCGCGATACCTGCACTCCACCGGCCAGTACCACAAAGGCGGCCACCAGAACGGCGTGTTCTTGCAGATTACCGGGGTGGTGCGGAAGGATCTGGCGGTGCCAGGTCGACCCTACACACTCGGGACCCTGCAGCTCGCGCAGGCGCTCGGCGACGGCCGGGTGCTCGCCGAACGCGGTCGCCCCGTGCTGCGGCTGCACCTGAGCGACCGGGCCGCCGGCCTGGTGGAACTGTCCAAGGCCATGGGGGAGATACCCTGGTGACTAGTGCGACCCGTACGTGGCGCAACCCGCTGCGCGATGAGCGGGACAAGCGGCTTCCACGCATTGCCGGCCCCTGTGGTCTGGTGATCTTCGGTGTAACCGGTGATCTGTCCCGCAAGAAACTCATGCCTGCCATCTACGACCTGGCCAACAGGGGGCTGCTGCCGCCCGGCTTCTCGCTGGTCGGGTTCGCCCGACGGGACTGGGCGAACGAGGACTTCGGCCGGGTCGTGTACGACGCGGTCAAGCAGCATGCCCGTACCCCGTTCCGGCAGGCGGTCTGGGACCGGCTCGCCGAGGGAATCCGGTTCGTACAGGGTTCCTTCGATGACGACAACGCCTTCGACGCCCTGGCCGCTACCGTCGCCGAACTCGACGAGCGACGCGGCACCGGCGGCAACCACGCCTTCTATCTGTCGATTCCGCCGAGCGCGTTTCCCGTGGTGTGCAAGCAGTTGGCCAGGGCCGGGCTGGCACAGCAGGACGCCGAGCAGTGGCGCAGGGTGGTCATCGAGAAGCCGTTCGGCCACGACCTGCGCAGCGCCAAGGAGCTCAACACCATCGTCAACGACGTCTTCCCCGAGGATTCGGTGTTCCGCATCGACCACTACCTCGGCAAGGAGACGGTGCAGAACATCCTCGCGCTACGCTTCGCCAACCAGCTGTTCGAGCCCATCTGGAACGCCAACTACGTCGACCACGTGCAGATCACCATGGCCGAGGACATCGGCCTCGGCGGCCGCGCCGGCTACTACGACGGCATCGGCGCGGCGCGTGACGTCATCCAGAACCACCTGCTGCAGTTGCTGGCACTGACCGCGATGGAGGAGCCGGTCTCGTTCCATCCCAAGGAACTGCGCACCGAGAAGGTCAAGGTCCTCTCGGCCACGCGGGCGGTCGGACCGTTCGACCAGACCACGTCCCGGGGCCAGTACACCGGCGGCTGGCAGGGCGGCCAGCGAGTGGCCGGATTACTGGAGGAGGAAGGCTTCGCCAAGGACTCGACCACCGAGACCTTCGCGGCCATCACCTTGGAGATCAACACACGGCGCTGGGCCGGGGTGCCGTTCTACCTGCGTCACGGCAAGCGGCTTGGCCGCAAGGTCACCGAGATCGCCGTGGTGTTCAAGCGTGCTCCGCACCTGCCGTTCGACTCGACGGCCACCGAGGAGCTCGGCCAGAACGCGCTGGTCATCCGGGTACAGCCCGACGAGGGCATCACCATGCGGTTCGGCTCCAAGGTGCCCGGCAACGCCATGGAGGTCCGCGATGTCACGATGGACTTCGGCTACGGCCACGCCTTCACCGAGTCCTCCCCGGAGGCCTACGAGCGGCTGATCCTGGACGTGCTGCTCGGCGAGCCCTCGCTGTTCCCGATGAACGAGGAGGTGGAGTTGTCCTGGCGGATCCTGGATCCGGTGCTCACGCACTGGGCCGGGCACGGCTCCCCCGAGCCGTATCCGCCTGGCACCTGGGGGCCGTCCTCGGCCGAGGAGATGCTCGCCCGGACGGGGCGACACTGGAGGCGTCCGTGATCATTGATTTGCCGTCCACCACCACCTCCCAGGTCAATGCCAAGCTGGTTGAGGTCCGAGAACACGGTGGCGTCGTCGCCCTCGGACGGGTGTTGACGCTGGTGATCGTCACCGACGACGGGGAGGACACCGAGGAGGCCATCGCGGCGGCCAACGACGCCAGTCGTGAGCATCCGTGCCGGGTGATCGTGTTGGCCAAGGGGGTGCGCAAGGCGGCGGCACGGCTGGACGCCCAGATCAGGGTCGGCGGCGACGCCGGTGCCAGCGAGGTCGTCGTGCTGCGGCTGTACGGACCGCTGGCCGACCAGGCCGCCAGCTGCACCGTGCCACTGCTGCTACCAGACGCTCCCATCGTGGCCTGGTGGCCGACCGAGGCGCCCGAGGTGCCGGCCGAGGACCCGATCGGGGCACTGGCCACCCGGCGGATCACGGATGCGGCCGCCGCCAAGAACCCGATCAGGGCGCTGGAGCATCGGCGCAAGTCCTACGCCGACGGTGACACCGACCTGGCATGGACGAGGCTGACGAACTGGCGGGCCCAGCTGGCCAGCGCGTTGGATCTGCCGCCGTACGAAAAGATCACCGCCGCGTCGGTGGTCGGCGAGGCCGACTCGCCGTCGACGGAGCTACTCGCCGCATGGCTGGCCTGGTCGCTGAAGATCCCGGTGACAAGGGCCAAGGCCACCTCGGGCGAGGGCGTCGTCATGGTGCGCCTGGATCGACGCTCGGGGCCCGTCGAACTGACCCGTCCCGACGGCAAGGTCGGCACGCTGACCCAGGCCGGCCAGCCGGACCGGCGGATCGCGCTGCAGCGGCGGACCGTGCAGGACTGTCTGTCCGAGGAGCTGCGCCGGCTGGACGCCGACGAAATCTACGAGAACTCGCTCAAGTCGCTGTCCAAAGTGACCAGAGGGCGGGTACCGGCGAAGGCCAAGCCCACGGCGACACCGGCGAAGAAGTCCGCGCGGTCCACGCGCACCAAGCCGGACGAGAAGGCCACGGCGGAGGTCGGTTCGTGACGGACGGAGGACAGTCCACGGCGGACGACGCACGGCTGGACCTGCCCCAGGTCATGGTGCACCGCGACGGTGACCTGCTGGCCGCCGCCGCGGCCGCGCGCCTGGTGACCAGGCTCGTCGACGCCCAGGTCGCACGAGGCTCGGACGCCTACACCGCACAGGGCTCGGCTTCGCTAGTGCTCACCGGCGGGCGGACCGGGATCGCCGTGCTCGAGCAGGTGTGTGCCAGTCCGGCGAGGGACGCCGTCGACTGGGCCAAGGTGGACCTGTATTGGGGCGACGAGCGGTTCCTGCCGTCGGGGCACCCGGACCGCAACGAAACCCAGGCCCGGCGGGCGCTGCTGGACCACGTGCCGGTCGATCCGCGGCGGGTGCACGTCATGGAGCCGTCGGACGGCCGGTTCGGTGACGACCCTGAGGCGGCCGCCAAGGACTACGCCTGGATACTCGCCAACAGGCTGCCCGACTTCGACGTGTGCCTGCTCGGGGTCGGCGAGGAGGGGCACGTCGCGTCCCTGTTCCCGTTCTCGTCGGGAGTTCGTGAGCGGGAGCGGAAGGCCGTGGCGGTGCGCGACTGTCCCAAACCTCCACCTACCAGGATCAGCATGACGCTGCCGACGATCGCGGGGTCCACCGAGGTGTGGCTGATGACCACTGGTGCCAGCAAGGCCTCGGCGGTGTCCATGGCCCTCACCGGCGCCGAGCCCGTGCGGGTCCCGGCGGCCGGCGCACGGGGCTTCCAACGCACTCTGTGGCTGCTGGACGAGGCGGCGGCCGCCGAGCTACCCCCGATGTTCGCGCCACCGGAGTCCTGACGGCCGCCGGCCGGACCTCACTCCAGGGTGCCGGAGTGGCTGGCGTACTGCTCTTTGCCCTCGACCTTTTCCTCGGCCTGCTCGTGGCCTTCCTCGGTGTGCTCGACAGCCTCGTGGCTCTGCCGTCCCGCCTCGACCCCGCCCAGCGGAGGCACCTGGTGCCCCCCGACCTCGTGGGTGGTGAACTGTTCCTTGAGAGCGTCCTTGGCGATGTCCTTGGCGGACTTGCCAGAAAGCTCGCTGTCGATCAGATGGTTCGCGGCGAAATCCTGCACCTTCGCCGCGGAGCCGGCCTGATCGCCCTTGAGCTTGCCGGCGAAGTGCCCGGCGTCCTTGGCGAAGCCTTTGAGCTTGAGGGCCATCTTCTCCAGCGCCTGCCCCAGCTTGCCGAACTTGCCCGCCAGCTGGGCCAGCTTCTCCAGCACCTTGGCGATCCGGGAGGCGCACTTGCCGGCGAGGATGCTGCCCTCGGCGACCGCGTCGACGATGAAGGCGGCCACCGAGGCGCCGAAGGTGCACCACGAGCTGGCCAGTGCGATCAGCGCCCGCTCGATCATCTTGCCGACGAAGGTGGAGATCAGGTCGCGGATGATGCCCCGCTCGGTGCCGACGAGGACACCGCCGATCGTGACGCCGGTGGCTGCGCCATCCGCCGCGTCGGAGAACGACTTGAGCGCCTCGGCGAGATCCTTGCCCTTCTCCCGGTAGGCCGTGCCGGCCTCGCTCTTCCACGCCGCGATGTCGGTGCTGATGGCCTTTTCATAGTCCTCGCCGACCTTCTTCATCTCGGCGCCGACGTTGGTCCACGTGTTGGCCTGTGCGGCGATCGCGGTGGGATCACCGGCGAGCAGGTCCAATGGCTTGCGCAGGAAGTCCAGGTGCTCGATGAGCCAACCGACACCGGCCGACAGCAGGGCCCCAAGCGGGTCCTCGGCGAAGGCCAGCGCGTCCATCGCGGTGGCGGCGCCATCCATGGCCACACCGAGGCCATCGAAGTTGGACGCGTCTTTGACCGTGTTGGCGAAGTCGGAGAAGATGCCCGAGCCGTCGAACCCCGAGGTGGGGCTCGCTTCCGGTGCTTTGCCGTGCAGGTCGGGAAGCGCCTCGGTGGACATCAGGCACCTTCCTTCACGTTGTCGAACAGGTTGGCGTTGTCGCTGTCGGTGGTGTGGTAGATGTCGGCGGTCTGGTCGAGCTTGCCGCTGACGCCACGGACGGCCTCGGCCGCGCTGTTGAGGTCACCCGCACGGGCCTGCGAGAACGGTCTGATCACCGCCGCGAAGGCCTGCCCGATGATGCCGAAGGTGTTGATGCCGAAGTCGATGCCGCGCGCGGTGTTGGCACAGTTGTCGACCCGGGCGGCGAGTCCCTCGACGCTCTTAGCGTGGGTATGCAGTTGCTCGACTTCGACGTCGATGTCGGACATGTCATCACCTCATGATCGGACCGGAGTCGGGGTCGTCGTCGTCCCAGGACGGACGCTGCGTCGGTTGCCGCTGTTGCTGTTGCGGACCACCGGCTTCCTCGGCCGGCGGCACCTGGCTCTCCAGGAAATGCATGGCCTCACTGTCCCCGATCAGCGGCTTGACCGAGAGGGCCATCTGTTCGGCCACCCTGCGGTGAGCCTCCCGCGAGGTGCGCAGAATCAACTGGGAAAGCCGAGCCGGCGGCATGCCCTCCGCCCGGGCCGAGATCTCCAGGGCCTGCAGGGCGCCCGTAGGCCCGACCGTCACGCTGACCACCCCGTCGGGACTCGTCGCGGATCCGACCGCCGCGTTGACCTGCTCCCTGATCTGTTCGGCCTTGGCAAGCCGGTCCTGCGTCTCCTGCTGGTACTCCCGCAGCCATGCGCTGGCGTCCACACTGTCCTCCTGGTGCTGGGGCCGCCTCCGCGTGGCCCCGGCTCGGGCGGCCGACGTGACCGTCGATCGCTCCGAGACTATCTGGCCAACTCTGACGACGGAGACGTTTCCACGGTTCCCGCACCGGTCGAGATGGGCGGCAACCGAACTCGGTTTCACCAGAACGGGTTAAGCGCAACCTCCGGGCCGCAGTCCTTCTCGGGGCCGCGGTCCTTCTCTGGGCCGCTATATTCGCCGAATGGGCCGTCCGTCACCGTTTCGCAACCTTCGCCATGGACCAGAGCCGGATGCGGTGGTGATCGACTACGAGAGGTGGCGGGTACGCAAGGCGTGGACGTTGACGCTTCTGGGTCTCGTCGCCACGCTGTACGCGCTTCCGGTCGGTATGGGGACAGGCCACACGCCAGCCCAGAACGCCATCGCCTTCGCGGTGGCTCTCGTCGGGGTACCGACAGCGGCCGTCGGTATCGTGATCACCCCGGTCCTGGCGCTCGGTGCCCGGCAGCGCCGGATCGGGCTGGGCATCGACGCACAGGGAATCTGGTATCGCAACAGCCACACCCACCAGATGGCGATGGTGCCGTGGAGCGACATCGCCGGCGTGGGTCTGTGCGGCACGCACGGCAGCGGAAAACCGCTCAAACCGCCGCTCGCGATCGATCTGTTCCCGGCCAACGGACAGGTCCCCGGCACACTGCGGATGAACCTGGTCGATTCGGCTCCGGTGGCCCCCAGTCTGCCGACACAGCGAATCCGCATTCCACTGCCGGGCTGGTCCAGTGTGCAGCCGCATATCGAGGCGGCGGTGACACGATTCGCCCCGCAGCGGTGGGTGGCTCCTTACGACGCCTATCGGCCAACCGGCGGCTCTCCGTTCAGCGGCCTGGTCTGTGGCCCAGGCCCGGGTGCGGTCGTCCTGAGCTTCCGCACGGCGACTGTCAAAGCGGTTCTTAGAATGGCCGTCCCCTTCCTGCTCGGCGTCGGCGCCCTCGGCTACGTCTACTTTCCTTCCGTGTTCGCGGCTGGTGGCCACGTGACGACTGTTGGGAAGGTCATCGCCGCCCTGATCGCCGGTCCATTGCTGGGAATAGCCGCGGTCGGGGTTCGCCTCGCGGTACGAGCGGTACGTCGCGGCAATGGCATCGCCTTCGACACCGTAGGGGTTTGGCGTAGGGATGCCCGGTTCGATGTGCTCGTGGTGATGCCGTGGAGCGACATCGCCGGCGTCGGAGTCGCCGGGGCACGCACCCGGACCTGGTCGCTGATTCCCGGGGACAACAGCAGGGTGATGACCTACCTCGACCTGTTCCCCTCAACCAAGGAGACCGTGGACCTGTATCCGCAACTGCGGCCGGCCCTGATCAGGGACAAGCCAGTCCGGCCAGGCCTGTCCGGTACGCACTACCGGATCCCGCTGCCCCAGTTCACGGGCTCCTCCAAGAAGGTGCACGAGGCGGTCAACCAGTTCGCTCCTCAGCTGTGGGTCGGCGACTACGACATCGGCCGGATCAGCCCCATCACCAGCTCGACACCGCCGAACCGGTGAGAGGCGATCCCAGCAGGCAGCCGGTCGGGGTCCGCATAGGCACGTGGGAGTCGACCGCCTGAACATCGGGCATGTGCGAACGCAATTAGTTTCGCGCGGTCCGTCCCGATCAGGTACCGAGTGTGTCTATCACTAGAACGCTCACTCGCCTGCCCGAGGAGGACCGAACAGTGCTGAACCGGACGCACCGAACAGTGACCGCTCAGGACACGACCGGGTGCCGGGTCATCGGCCTTCGTCTTCCCCTTCAGCGGGGCGAAGGCCGGACGGGCCGCCGGGAGCCGTCGGCCGGACAACACCAGCGCACGGCCGAGCGGCGGCCGAATGTGGGTGGCGCGACACAGTTGGTGCTGGCAAGGGCGGCGGCATGGCCGCGCTCGCACCGTCGGATGCTGGTCGACGTGGCCGCGGTCGTGCTGTCCTTACTGGACATGCTGCTGGTCTTCCCGAAGCACAGTGATCTCTATTCCTCGCTGCTGACCGCACTCGCGTGCCTGGTGCTCGTGTTCCGCCGGCGCTACCCGTTCCTGGTGCTGCTGGCCACCCTGCCCGGCTTCCTGACCGGCTGGGCGACCCTCGCCGGCATGATCGCCCTGTACGAGGTGGCCAAACGCAGGGGCTGGTGTTGGCAGACGGCAGCCGGTGCGGTGATGGTGATGGCGTGCGACTTCGTCCTCTGGCCGCTGTCGGACTTCCTCAGCCTCGACTGGCGGGAACTGGGACTGCGTGTTCTGTGGGCGGGGGTGCGCGCCAGCATGCCGCTCGCGCTCGGCCTGCTGGTGACCACCCGCAAGGAACTGCGCCGCCGGATCAAGGAGCTCGCCGCGATCAGGGAGCGGGAGGAAACCCTGCAGGCGATGGCCATCCGCGCCGAGGAACGCACCAAGCTGGCCCGCGACATGCACGACGTGGTCTCCCACCAGGTCACTCTGATCGCGATGCAGGCCGGTGCACTGAAAGTCACCGCCCAGGACGACGTCTCCCGGGACATCGCGACGACGATCCGCACACTGAGCACCCGCACCCTCGACGAACTGCGTCAACTGGTGGACGTGCTGCGCACTCCGGTTGAGAGCGAGCACAGCCCGGACCTCGCCGACCTGGACCGTATGGTGTCCGACTGCGGGATTCCGGTGACCGTGACCAAACGGGGGCCGCTGGAGGACCTTCCCCGGTCCGTCAGCGGCGCGGCCTACCGGACCGTGCAAGAGGCGCTCACCAACGTGCGCAAGCACGCGTCGGCCGCGGCGACGTCCGTGCTCATCCAGGTGAACGCGGATGAGCTGCTGGTCCAGGTCAGCAACGAACGTCCGACCGGGCGTCGCGCGCCGGTTCTCCCCTCCGGCGGCCACGGTCTCCTCGGGCTCGCCGAGCGGGCCGAACTGCTCGGCGGCAGCCTCACCGCGGGCCCGCGTGACGACGGCGGATTTGTGGTGACCTCCCGCTTCCCGGTGACGGCCGGGGCACTGGTTGAGGCGCACCGGGGCTGACGCCGGCGCCCGCGGACTCAGCGGGGCACGACGTGGTTCCCGAGCACCTCCACCGCGCGGTCGACGTCCTGTTCGCTGGTGGACACGTGGAAGGACAGCCGGAGCCGGCCGGCACGGCTCGCGGCCATGATTTGGGCGGCCCGCATGTGTTCCGCGGCACCGTCGTCGACCGCGACGGACACGATCGCCGAGTCGCCTGCGCCCCAGCCGATCCCGGCGCGGAAGCGATTGGCGAGCCCCACCGCGTGGTCGTTGAGCGTGGCCGTGCCGAGGCCGACGAGCAGGTCCAGTGCCGGGGCCGCGGCGATCCACGAATGCCACGCCGGCGAGAGGTCGAACCGGCGGGCGTCCGGCGCGAGCCGCAGCGGTCCACCATAGATACTCGCCCACGGATCGCTCCCGGCGTACCAGCCCGCCGCATGCGGCACCAACTCGTCGAGGAGACCCGGCCGCACCGTGAGGAACGCCGTGCCACGGGGCGCGAGCAGCCATTTATAGCCGGCACAGACGGTGTAGTCGAAGTAGCCGGCGTCGATCGGCAGCCACCCCGCGGCCTGGGTGACGTCCAGCAGGATCCGGGTGCCGGTGTCGGCGCAGGCGGCGTGCAGGCCCTCCAGGTCGGCGACCCTGCCGTCGGCCGACTGCACCGCGGACACCGACACCAGCGTCGTCCGCCCGGTCACCGCGTCGGGGATCCGATCGAGGGGAACCTCGCGCACGGTCACCCCGCGAGCGGCCTGGGCGTGGAACGGGAACAGGATGCTGGTGAAGTCGCCGGACGCGGTGAGCACCTCGGCGTCATCCGGTAGCGAGGCCGCGACGAGGCCGGCGAAGACCGACACCTGGCTGCCGACGGCGACCGTGGTGGCCTCGACGCCGACCATCCGCGCATAGGACTGCCTGGTTCGCGCAAGCGGCAGATCGTAGTCCCTGGCCAAGGCGGTGCCGGCGCGCCAGTCGCGCAGCGCGTCCTGCAGGGCATGCCAGCTTCGTCGCGGTGGCAGGCCCATCGTGGCACTGTCCAAATAGGTGACGTCGGCGTCGAATTCCGTCCGTGCCGCGGCCACCAGCTGGGTGGCCGTCAGCGGGCTTGAACCTGATGCGGTCATGTCCGCAACGATGTCAACGCGACGGAGCGTTGACCAGGGTGAAGCGATACGACCAGCCCAAAGCTGTGCTTTCATGTGGTTCGTGGACGCCGGGGACGAGTCTGCGGAACGGATCGACACGGGCATCGATCCACGCCGGTTGTTGATCTTCCGAGAGGTGGCCGCGCGCGGGTCGCTGTCGTCGGCCGCCGCGGCGCTGGGCTGGACCCAACCGGCGGTGGGTCAACATCTCAGGCGGCTCGAACGTGACATCGGCATGCCGCTGGTGCGGCGCACCGCTCGTGGCATACGGCTGACCGAGGCGGGCACCGCCCTGCTCGAGCATGCCGATTCGATCGCGGCCCGGCTGTCAGTGGCGTCGGAGCACATGCGGGCGTTGCGCACCCTGCGGACCGGGCGGCTTCGTCTCGCGGCGTTTCCATCGGCCTGCGCCACGATGGTCCCGCACGTCCTGTCCCGACTCGGCTCGGCAGCGCCAGACCTGGACGTGTCACTGGTCGAACTGGAGCCCCCCGAGGCCATCACCGCGGTACTGGCTGGCGAGGTGGACCTGGCGTTGGTGTTCCACTATCCGGGCCAGCGCGCCGCGGGCGAGCACCGCGACCTCACCGCTGTAGCGCTTCTGGACGACCCGGTCCGCGCGGTGGTGGCCGCCGACCATCCGCTGGCCGCCGACACCGGGTCCGTCACCGGGCTCGACCTCGCGGCTCTCGCCAACGAGCGGTGGGTCACCGGTTGTCCACGGTGCCGCGCCTACCTGGCAGCACTCGCGTCCGCCGCGGGCTTCCGTCCGGACACGCGGCATAGCACCGAGGACTATGTGGTGGTACAGAAGCTGGTCGCCGCCAACCTCGCCGTGGCTCTGCTTCCGGGACTGGCGCTGGCGGCGGCGCCGGATGACCGGGTCCGCGCGCTGCCCGTGGCTGGTGGTCCCCTGCGCCACATTAGTCTTGTGCACCACCGGGAAGCCGCGGCCACACCGGGCGTGCGGGCCGGCGTCTCGGCATTGCTCGACCGCGCCCGGCACCCACCCAGTCCTATCCGGTGATCAGGGCGATGATCGTGGTATCTGGCGCGAACGCACCGCGTTCCGCCAACGCGACTATTCCGAACATCATCTTGGCGACGTAGATCCGCTCGAGCGCCACGCCGTGCTCGTTCCCGAACGATTTGATGAACTCGTCGAGCTCCGGCGCACCACGAGCGAAGCCGCCGAAGTGGAATCCGCACTCGATCGTCCAGTTCTCCAGCACCGCTCCCAGCGACCGACGCTGCAGTGCGGACACCTCGTCAGTAAGGAAAGCTCCACCTTTGAGCGCCGAGAAGCCCATCGCTCGCTGCTTGCCGGCGAGGCCCATGGACACCCCGGCAAGCGTGCCGCCCGTTCCACACGGGCAGCAGATGAGGTCGAAGTCGACATCGATCTCGGCGACCAGCTCCCGGCAGCCGACCGTCGCGAGCACATTGCTTCCCCCTTCGGGGACAAGGTAGAAGTCTCCGAAACGCTCTCGAAGGTTCGCGACAACGGCGGGCGAGTGCTTCGCGCGATAGGTGGCTCGATCCATGTAGACGAGCTTCATGCCACGACTCTCGGCGTAGGCCAGTGAGTCGTTGAGTGGCAGGTGCTCTTCGCCCCTGATCACTCCTATCGTGGCGAAGCCGAAATAGTGTCCGGCGGCGGCGGTCGCACGAATATGGTTCGAGTACGCCCCGCCGAAGGTGAGCATTGTGGTGGCATTGCGTTCTCGGGCGGCCACGATGTTGTGTTTCAGCTTGCGCCACTTGTTGCCTGGCAGCTCTGAGTGGATGAGATCGTCGCGCTTGAGATAGAGCCGCAGGCCGCGGGACACCATGCGGTCGTCGCGAATGGGCACGAGCGGCGAGGGCAGGTGCAGCGCGAGGTTGGTCACGTTTTGAGGGTAGAGGCCGGGAGCCGATGCCCTTGTCCTATGGGATTCAGCGGCAGCGCATACATGCCCAGGTCGATCTCGCTGACCGGGTGCGGGAACGGACAGGTGCCGGATTCCCTCCGCCTGCGGTCGCGCGATTCCACGCCGGGTGATGCGGGACACCTTGCGGTCCGGGCCCTCACCGGGTTCGGTCCTCGCGCCGATCAGGCCATCCCGCTCCAGCCGCACCAACGCGTGCGCTTCTCCCTTGGTGAGCAGGGCGAGCACGAGAAACTCCGAATCGGTAGGGATTTCGTCGTCATCCGACTGACCGCCCGGTCAACACGGCGACCGCGTCGCCGAGCACGGGCAGGTCCGCCGCGTTGGCCGGCAGATGGCGCCACCGGACGATCCCGCCCGCGTCCACGGCAAACGCCGCGGCGCGTTGCCACCGGCTGCCACTGGCGATGCGGTTGTGGATGCCTTCCGCGAGCAGTCGCCGGACACCGGCAAGCGAAGCCCTGCCGGCGAAATGTTCCCGGTCGCTCAGCCCGACACCCCAGTCCGCGTAGACGGTCCGCCCCGCATCGGCGACAGCGTGCACTGCTCCGACGCCACCGACGGCGTCACACCACGCTCGCGTTCGCGCGGGCGAACTGTGCGTCACCGCAACGAAATCGATCGCGGGATGTGCCGCGCTGAGACGGACCAGCTGCCGCATGGTGGCTTCCGCGAAGGGACAGCCGAGGTGGCGGAGAAACGCGACAACGGTGTCGCGCCGACGACTGCCAGCCAGGGCCGGCGCCAGTGCGCCCGGTGCCGGCGGTGGGGCCGTCGTCAGCTCCGTCGGCTTGCGAAAGGTGTGCGGCGCGACGAGGAGATCTCGCGCAACATACACGGTCGCCCATCCTGGGCCCTTACCGGGAACGGCCATGGAACGCCGAGACTCCCCTCGTGTGCCGGTCATTCGATGCTGGGTCGCCGGCAGACTAGTCCAGTACTGGACCACACGTCACCGTCCCGGCCGGGCGGTGGCGGAAACCGCGAGCCGCTTCACGACAGGAACGTGGTGAGTCGCAGTTTGTCCAGGTTCCACCTCGTGGTGGCGTGGGCGAGTACGTCCGGATGCCGACTGACCAGGATGATGGTGGCCGGGTAGCGGGTGATCACGCGGTGGACGACCGATCGGGCACTCTGGTCCAGGTACGCGTCGATGTCGTCGAGCAGCAGCAGGCGAGGACTGCTCACCAGGGCCCGGATCATCGGCAAGTTGGGCCTCGAGCCAGGACCCGAACTGCAGCACCTGCACCAGCGGATCCTCAACCGGGATCCCTCGCTGCTGCCGGTGGCGCCGGTGACCACGACAGCCGCCCCCGCGGCCAAACCCCAGTGCCTGCCCCGTGACATCTCCGACTTCACCGGCCGCGACAGTGAAGTGGTCCGGCTGCTGTCCATCGCTGGACGCACTGCGGGCCGTCCCGATGACGCCGGTTCGGACACCGACCGGAACCGCCTGTCAGACCGGCAGGCGCCGGCACGGGTCGTCGTCGTCACCGGCATGGCGGGTATCGGCAAGGCGACCCTCGTTGTCCACGCTGGACACCGGTTGACCCGGGAGTACCCGGACGGACAGCTCTTCGTCGACCTACGCGGACACAGTGATCAGGACCCGATCGCCGACGCGGAGGCGTTGGGCATGCTGCTGCGCCAACTCGGGGTGCCCGGCGACCAGCTGCCGTCCGGCCTGGAGGACCGGATCGCTCTGTGGTGGACGGAGCTGGCCAACCGTCGAGTGCTGGTGGTGTTGGACAACGTGGCGTGCACAGCACAGGCCAGCCCACTGCTTCCCGGCGGGTCGCCGAGCACGACATTGGTGACCAGCCGGTGGCGGCTGACCGGCTTGGACGGCGCCGATCTCGTGTCGCTCGGCCGCCTGTCGCACGGCGACGCGATGGAGCTGCTGTCCAAGGTGGTCGGTGACCGGGTGAGCGCTGACCCCACGGCCGCGCCCGAGGTGATCCGGCTGTGGCCACCTGCCGCTGGCGATCCGCCTCGCGGCAACGCGGTTGGCGCATCGGCCCCAATGGCGGGTCGCCGACCTCGCCGCCCGGCTCCGCACGGCCGATTCGCGGCTTGCCGGGCTCACCGCGGAGGGCCGCGGTGTGCTGGCGGCGTTGACCTGGTCCTACCGCACCGTGAGCGAGCCCGCCCAGCGGATGTTCCGGCTACTCGGGCTGCATCCGAACCTCGATGTCGACGAACACATCGCGGCGGCGCTCGCGGATCGTCCCGTGTCCGCGAGCGTCGAGGTGCTCGAGGAACTCCTCGACGCACACCTGCTCGAGGCAGGGGCGGTCGGTAGCTACCGACGCACAGCCTCGTCCACGACTATGCCAGCCACCTGGTGGCCGCCGATCCGAGCACCACGCGGGATTCGGCGATCCTGCGGATACTCGACCACTACCGCGGCTGTCCGGTCCTGCCGCAGCGGCCGCAGGGGCGAGCCGACCAGGACGGTGCCGGTGGCGCGCTGCTCTCCTACAGGGCCGCCCGGCGCCACCCGCTGCTCGCACCGGAGGAGCGCCGCGCCGCGGCCGGATCGGACACTCACACCTGGTCGCTGTAGTCGTGCGGCCCGGCGCCGAGGGGTATCAGATTCCGCAGGACCTTCTCCAGGGTTGTGGCGAGGTCCCGACACTCGCGGTCGGTCAGGCCGGCGGTGAGCGCTCGACGCAGGCCGTCGACCTCGGCCATGACCGGGTCCCGAAGGGCGCGTCCCTTCGCTGTGAGACAGAGACGGACCAGTCGATTGTCCGTGTCGTCCCGGCTGCGGGTGAGCAACCCGTTCGTGGACATCCGGGTCGCCATCTTGACGACGGTGGGAGTGGTCACGTTCAGGTACTCGGCCAGTTCACCTGGTGTGCGACCGTCCTTCTCCCACAGTGCTTCCAGAACCAGATTCTGACCGAGCCGAAGACCGTGTCGCCGCATCGCCGCGTCCGCGGTCGCACGCAACGCCTTGTTGGTCCGGGTGAGCAGGGCAAGCACATCACTCACGGCCACTCCCCCGCTGCCACTCCTCGGTACCGATCACCGCGATCCAGCGTAGCGAACTGATCCCTTGACAGCTAGTCGTTAGCCGGCTAACGTACCCCACTCGTTAGCCGGCTAACGATGTGGGAGGTGACGATGTACCTGGTCACAGGAGCGAGCGGGCAGACAGGCGCCCGCGTCGTTGACCAGCTGGTCGGCGCGGGCGAGCAGGTCCGTGCCCTCACCCGCGATCCGGCGAGGCTGGCCGACCTGCCGCACGGGGTCGATCGTGTCGTTGGCGACCTCGACGACATGGCCAGCCTGGTCACGGCCATGCACGGGGTCGACCGCCTGTTCCTGATGAACCAGGGAACCAGCGTCACGCAGATCGACAACGCGGTGCGGGCCGCGAGCGCGGCCGGCGTGTCCTACATCGCGTACCTGTCCTCGATGAGTACCTGCCTCAGGCACCTGCGCTCAGGAGGCAAGGTGTTCCTGGAACGGGAGAAGCTGCTCGAGAACTCCGGGATCGCCACGGCGTTCCTGCGCCCCGGCCTGTTCGCGTCCAACACGCTGTCCTGGGCCGAGTCCATCAGGCAAACCGACCTTGTGGAGGAAGCGGGCGGTGACGGGATGTTCGCGCCCATCGACCCACAGGACATCGGCGACGTCGCCGCGGTAGTCCTGCGCGACCCAGGCCACGCAGGCCAGCGCTATGTGCTCACCGGCGACAAGCTGATGACAGCGGCCGAGCAGGTCGGCGTGCTGGCCGACGTGCTGGGCAGGCGGCTGCGCTACCGTGCCCTGCCTGACGAGGTGGCCCTGGCTCGCCTCCGCGCGAAGGGCGCCACCGAGGACATGCTGTCGTTCATGGCCGAGCTCTTCGACTTGATCCGCACGGGCGTCACGGCCGTGCGCACCTCGACCGTTGGCGATCTGATCGGACGCCAGCCGCGTACCTATCGGCAGTGGGCACAGGAGCATGCCGGCGATTTCCAGTAGGCGCGCTGGTCGTCGTCAGCCGACGTCTTCGCGCTGGGCGCGGAGTTTGGCCAGCGCCTCGGCAAGGATCGCCTCGCCGTCAGCGTCCGACCGGCGCTCCTTGACGTAGGCAAGATGTGTCTTGTACGGCTCGTTGCGCGGCGGGGCCGGCGGAGCCTTCTCGTTGCGCCCCGCCGGAAGGCCGCAGCGCGGGCAGTCCCACGACTCCGGCTCGTCGGCGTCGAGCGCGAACGAAGGCCGCGACTCGTGCCCGTTGGCGCACCAGTAGGACACCCGGTGCCGAGGCGCGGACTCACCACGTTCGGACTCCCCCATCGGGCCCGATCCGACTCGGGTACCGCGGATCGCGTTACCGCCGGTCATCGACCCTCACACTCCCGCAAGACGTCGTTGTCTGGTTGTCCAACCACATTGATCTGTAGAGCCGAAACACCACTGACCCGAACCGGGATCAGCTGGTGAGCTTGGCGAGCACGCCGATCCCGATGATGCAGATTACCCAGACCGACGCGACGAACAGCGTGATCCGATCGAGGTTCTTCTCCACCACGCTGGATCCCGAGAGGCTGGACTGCATGCCGCCACCGAACAACGAGGACAGCCCGCCACCCCGGCCCCGGTGCAACAGCACGAGCAGGATCAGCAACAAGCTGGTGACGACCAGCAGAATCTGCAGGAACAGAGTCATCTCACCCTCGCTGTCAGGCACTAGGCACTACAGGTTACCCGGTTGCCGATCCCGGGCCCGAGCACGGCCCCGGCCGGCCACGCTCGCCTGGGCCGATGTCCGGTTGGCACGCTAGGGCAGCGGACCGCCGGCGGCCAGCGCGCACAACTTGGTGAACTCCTCGGCGTCGAGACTGGCACCACCGACGAGCGCGCCGTCGACATCATCCTGTTTGACGAGTTCGCCGACATTGCCCGACTTCACCGAGCCGCCGTAGAGGACCCGGACCTCCTCGGCCACGTTCACGCCGAAGGAGTCGGCGACCTGGGCGCGGACGGCGGCACACACCTGCTGGGCGTCCGCCGGCGTGGCGACCCGGCCGGTACCGATGGCCCATACCGGCTCGTAGGCGATCACGGCGTTGGCGACCTGCTCGCCCTTGAGGCCTTTCAGTCCCGCGACGACCTGGCCGGCGCAGTGTTCGATGTGGCCTTCGGCCTCGCGGACCTCCAGCCGCTCCCCGACGCACAGAATTGGCGTGATCCCGTGTTTGACGGCGGCGCGGACCTTTCTGTTGACCAGCTCGTCGTCCTCGTCGTGGTACTCACGGCGCTCGGAGTGGCCGACCGTGACGTAGCGGCAGCCCAACTTGGCCAGCATCGCGCCGGATACGTCCCCGGTGTACGCGCCGCTGTCATGCGGGGACAGGTCCTGCGCGCCGTGTCGGATCAGCAGTCTGTCGCCGTCGATGAGGCTCTGCACGCTGCGGATGGCGGTGAACGGCGGCAGCACGGCCACCTCGACCTTGGCGAAGTACTTCTCGGGCAAGGCGAAGGCGATCTTCTGGGTGAGCCCGATCGCCTCGAGGTGGCTGAGGTTCATCTTCCAGTTGCCGGCGATCAGGGGAATGCGGGCGCTCATGGTCAGTCCTCCAACACCGTCACGCCGGGAAGGTCCTTGCCCTCGAGGAATTCCAGGGACGCGCCACCTCCGGTGGAGATGTGCGAGAACCTGCTCTCGTCGATGCCGAGCCTGCGTACGGCCGCGGCCGAGTCACCGCCGCCGACCACCGTGAATCCCTCGGCGGCCGCCAGTGCTTCAGCGACGACGCGAGTGCCCCCGGAGAACGCGTCGAACTCGAAGACGCCCATCGGACCGTTCCAGAACACCGTTGCCGCGTCGGCAAGCTTGGCCGCGAACAGTTCACGGGTCCGTGGACCGATGTCCAGGCCCTGTCGGTCGGCGGGGATCGCGTCGGCGGCGACCACCTCGTAGTCGGCGTCGGCGGCGAACTCCTTGGCGGCGAGGACGTCGACGGGAAGGATGAGGTCGATACCACGCCGTTCCGCCTCCGCCATGACCGACTCGACATGATCGAGCTGATCGGCTTGGAGTAGCGACCTGCCCACCTCGTGGCCGCGGGCGCGAAGGAAGGTGTAGGCCATGCCGCCGCCGATGAGCAGCCTGTCCACCTCGGTGAGCAGGTTGGCGATGACGCCGAGCTTGTCGGAGACCTTCGCGCCGCCGAGCACGACGACATACGGTCGGGCGGTATCGGAGGTGAGTGTGCGCAGCACGCTCAACTCGGCAAGCACCAGACCACCCGCGTAGTGTGGAAGTCTGGTCGCCACGTCATACACCGAGGCCTGTTTGCGGTGTACCACACCGAACCCGTCGGAGACGAACGCGGCACCGGAACCGGCGAGCGCCACCAGGTCGTCAGCGAGCGCACCGCGTTCGCCGGCGTCCTTGCTCGTCTCCCTCGGGTCGAAGCGGACGTTCTGCAGCAGCGCCACGTCGCCGTCCCCCATCGCCCCTACGACCGCGCGAGCGGAGGCGTCGACCACGTCGTCGGCGAGCGGGATCTCGGCGCCGAGCAGCTCCCCGATACGGACGGCCACCGGGGCCAGCGAGAACGCCGGATCGGGCTTTCCCGCCGGACGGCCGAGATGGGAGAGCACCACGACCCTGGCGCCGGCCTCGGCGAGCCGGCGCAGTGTTGGCAGCGACGCTCGGATCCGGCCGTCGTCACTGATACTCCCGCCATCCAGCGGGACGTTGAGATCGGCGCGCACCAGCACATACCGGCCGGAGACGCCCTCGGCGATCAGGTCGCTCAGGGTTCGCACTGTCGGTCTTCCCGGTTCGTCCTACGTCGTTCAGAGTTTCGAGGCGACCAGCGAGGTCAGGTCGGCGAGCCGGTTGGAGTAGCCCCATTCGTTGTCGTACCAGCCGACCACCTTGACCTGGTCGCCGATCACCTTGGTCAGCGGCGCGTCGAAGATGCAGGAGGCCGGGTCGGTGACGATGTCGGAGGACACGATCGGAGCCTCGCTGTACCTGAGGATGCCCTTAAGCGGACCGTCGGCCGCCGCCCTGACCGCGCCGTTGACCTCCTCGACCGAGGTCTCCCTCAAGACGGTCACCGTCAGATCGGTGGCGGAACCAGTCGGAACCGGTACCCGAAGCGCGTATCCGTCCAGCTTGCCCTTGAGCTCGGGCAGCACCAGCCCGATCGCCTTGGCCGCGCCGGTGCTCGTCGGCACGATGTTGAGCGCGGCCGCGCGGGCGCGGCGCAGGTCCTTGTGTGGGCCGTCCTGCAGGTTCTGGTCCTGGGTGTAGGCATGAATGGTGGTCATCAGGCCGCGCTGGATTCCGAACGCGTCGTTGATGACCTTCGCCATCGGGGCGAGGCAGTTGGTGGTGCACGAGGCATTGGAGATGATCGTCTGCGAGCCGTCGTAACAGTCGTCGTTGGCTCCGAGCACAACGGTCAGGTCCTCGCCTTTGGCAGGCGCCGAAATGATGACCTTCTTGGCGCCGCCCTCGTCGACGTGCTTACGTGCGGTCGCGGCGTCGGTGAAGAAACCGGTGGACTCCACCACGACGTCGACGCCGAGCTCCTTCCACGGCAGCTTGCCGGGGTCCCTTTCGGCCAGCGCCCTGATGGTCTTGCCGTCCACGCTGATGCCCTCGTCGGTGACCGCGACCTCAGCGTCGAGGCGGCCGAGGATGCTGTCGTAGGTGAGGAGGTGGGCCATCGTGGTGACGTCGCCGAGGTCGTTGAAAGCCACGATCTCGATGTCGTGGCCGCCGGCGGCGACCGCACGCCAGAAGTTGCGGCCGATGCGGCCGAACCCGTTGACACCTACGCGAACCGTCACGGTGTGTCTCCTCAGATGCTCGAATGACAAGTCGTGTGCTTGCTGACGGCGACGCTGCCTACCAGCAACACTAGCGTCCGGCGGCGGGGCGGTTCGCGGCGGTGTCGCCAAGCTTGATCGAGACAGTAGGGGCCGCTCTGTTCAGTGGCCTCCGCCCGTTCCGGCTGATGCCGTGTCCTGCGGCGCGGTTGCGGTCAGGACGAGACTCGGGCCGCGCCACCGCTGCCGCAGTCGGCGGTCGTGGCTGACGACGACGAGCGCGCCGTGGTAGTCCTCGAGCGCGGACTCCAGTTCTTCGACAAGGGTCAGCGACAGGTGGTTGGTGGGCTCGTCGAGCAGCAGCACGTCGACCGGATCGCACACCAGCCGCGCGAGGGCGAGGCGCTGGCGCTGGCCGGTCGACAGCGTCCCCACCGGCAAGGTCAGGTACCCCCGGGTGAACAGGCCGACCGACATCAGTCGCTCAGCGTGCTGGGCGAGAGTGCCCTCACGGCCACGCGCGAAGGCGGCGATCACCGGCTCCTCGGGATCACCGACGGACAACTCCTGTGGTAGGTAGCCGATTCGGCCGCGCCGTCTGACCTGCCCCGTGTCGGGTTCGACGGTGCCGGCGAGCACGTCGAGCAGGGTACTTTTGCCTGCCCCGTTCGGTCCGGTGATCAGCATCCGGTCACCGGCCTCGAGGGCGAGGCTGGTGGTCGCCAGCCGGTCGGCCACGCTGACCTTGACCGCGTCGAGCACGACGCCGTGCAGATCGCCGGAAAGCAGCGAAGGTGTGAAGCTCAGCCGTCGCGGCGGGCGCGCAACCGGTTCGGCCAGGTGGCGGCGCAGCCGTTCTTCGGCGTTGCGGACGCGGCTGGCCACCGACTGCTGCACGCGGCCGCCAGCCCGGTCGTAGGCCATCTTGTTGCGGTCGGCCATCGGCCGGCCGGGCGCCACCTGCCGGGCGGTGGTCGCCGCGGCAACCCGCAGCCGGTCCGCCTCGGCCCGCCACTGCTCGTGCGCCTGCGCCCAGCGCTGCCGGGCGGCCTCCTTATCGGCGAGATAGCCGGCGTAGCCATTGCCATAGCGGGTCACGCCATGGGTGTCGGCGTCCACCTCGATCAGGGTGGTGGTGACCCGCTCCAGGAAGACCCGGTCGTGGGAGACGGCGACGGTCGTGCCGCGCCGCTCCCGCAGATGGTCTTCGAGCCAGCCGAGTGCGCCGTCGTCGAGATGGTTCGTCGGCTCGTCGAGCAGCAACACCTCCGGCCCGGCCGCGAGTACCGCGGCCAGATGCAGCCGGACCTGTTCGCCTCTGGAGAGGCCGCCAAGGCGTCGATCGCGCGACAGCTCATGGAGTCCGAGCCCGTGCAGGGCGCTGTCCACCCTGGCGTCGGCGTCGTAGCCGCCGCGCAGCTCGAAGACGGTCATCAGCCGGCCGTACTCGTCCAGGCCCGACTCGTCGCCGTCAGCCATCTGCGATTCCAGCGTTCGCATCGCAGCCTCGATGGACCGCAGTTCGCTCAGTGCCTCGTCGATGGCCTGCTGCACGTTCAGGTGCGCCGGCAGCACGGCGTCCTGCGCGAGGTAACCGACTCCGCCGTCGGCGGTGACGACGACGCTCCCCTCGTCGGGACGTTCGAGACCGGCGAACAGGCGCAGCAGCGTGGTCTTGCCCGAGCCGTTCTCGCCGATGATCCCGGTCCGCTCACCGGTTGGCGGCGAACACGTCACGGCGTCGAGGACGATCCGGCCGTCATAGGCCTTGGTGACGGCACGTGCGGTGATCTGAGTTGACATGGGGTGCTCCGAAGCGCGGGAGGACGGGGTGGCCGCGACGGGCCACGGGACCGGATGGGCGCTTCACAGGAGCACTGGCTACCTCACACCGCTGGGAACAGGGACGACGGCAACGCTAACCGGCACATCTGAGGTCGGCAACCGGAATAGGACGCGACCCGCAAGGCGCCCTGGTCAACGGCACGCTGGCCGGTTTGGGTCGCCACGGGTTGCGTTTGAGCGCGCTCAAAGTCCTACTGTCGGGAAGGCGATCGGGCATCTAGGCGATCAGGCGGTGTCCGGACAGCCACCACACCCCTGGGTGCCGGAGATGGAGTGACTATGACGGCGACAGTGCGACGCCTGCGGGACCTGATGGCCTCCCTGCCTGCGCAGGAGCTGCCTCCATTGCCGGAGGAGCTGGTGTGCAGCCTCGAGGTCAGCATCGCTCCTGACGCGCGGCTGAGCATCGCCGAGGTCGCCGAGCTCACCGGGGTCAGCGCCCACGCGCTGCGCTACTACGAGCGGATCGGGCTGGTCGAGGTCGGCCGCGACTCGGCAGGCCACCGCCAGTACGACCGGGACGCCCTGGCCCGGGTGGTGTTCGTCACCCGACTTCGCCTGTCGGACATGCCGATCCAGGCCATCACCCGCTACGTCGAGCTGGTTCGACAGGGCCCGGCCACGGAACCGGAACGACTGGCGCTCCTGCGGTCCCACCGTGCCGCCGTGCTGCGCCGGCTTCAAGACCTGCGCACCGCGCTCGCGGTCATCGACTACAAGATCGCCACATACGGCGGTGCCTGCGCGCCCTGACCGGTCGCGACCACGAGGTCTGACAGCACAGCGGGACCCGACAAGACAACCGAACCGACGTTGACAACGGAGTACGAATTCATGGCCAACGACAACGCGAACACGACGCCACGCACGCTCGGTGTGGCCGGACCGGAGGTGTTTCCGCTCGGTCTGGGCTGTATGGGCATGAGCTTCGCCTACGGCCCGGCGGACGCTGACGAAGCGGCGGCCACGATCCACAGCGCGCTGGACTCCGGCGTGAACTTCCTGGACACCGCCGACATGTACGGCGACGGTGCGAACGAACGCCTCGTGGGCGCGGCGATCAGTGGGCGAAGGGACGACGTGGTGCTGGCCACCAAGTTCGGCATACTCGTTGACCCCGACACGATGCGGCCGAGGGGAGTCGACGGATCACCGGACTACGTGCGGGCCGCGGTGGATCGTTCGCTGGCCCGCCTAGGAGTCGACCACATCGACCTGTACTACCAGCACCGGCCCGACCCAGCCGTGCCGATCGAGGACACCGTCGGCGCCATGGCCGAACTCGTCACCGCCGGCAAGGTGCGCCACCTCGGCCTGTCCGAGGCCTCCGCGGACACCATCCGCCGCGCCGCGGCCACGGCGCGAATCGCGGTGGTGCAGACCGAGTGGTCGATCTTCAGCAGGGACATCGAGGACACCGTGCTCCCCGCCTGCCGCGAACTGGGCATCGGCGTCGTCCCCTACAGCCCGCTGGGACGCGGAATGCTCACCGACGGCGCCGCGCTGCGGAATCTGTCCGCCGACGACTTCCGTCGCACGCTGCCCTGGTTCGACGCCGAGAACCTGACCGCCAATCTCGAGATCGTCCGGCAGGTGCACGCGGTCGCCGACCGACACGGGGCGACTCCGGCACAGGTGGCGCTGGCCTGGCTGCTCGCCAAGGGCCCAGACGTGGTGCCGATCCCGGGGACCAAGCGCCGGACGTACCTACAGGACAACCTCGGCGCGCTCGCCGTTGACCTGACCGCCGCCGATCGAGAGCGACTGTCCCAACTGCGGGCCGCCGGCACACGTTATCCCGACATGTCCTGGACGGAGCGCGACACCACGCCGCTGCCGTCCTGATACCTCAGCCGCCAGTGGTCGCCGCGGCGACCGCTGGGCACGGCCCGCCGGTGCCCCCGCATCTCGCCCCACCCCCTCCGAATACAAGGGAAGAAAGAACACGCCGTACCGTTCCTTGCGGCGACAAACCCAGATCGCGCAACACCTTCCCGGCCGTAGGCAGGGAAAGGCTGACACCCCATCGCTGGCGAACCAACCAGAAAGCCAACCAGAAGTACAGATCAAGAGTTTCCCGTCGAAGGCGCTTCCAAAATAAGGGAAGTCGCTGCTGACAGCGACTTCCCTTATGTCGCACGTCAAGCCGTTCATAGTGTGTCAAGTTGTTCTGAAAGACCCTTGAACGACAATGAACTGTTAACCGGCAAGGTGGCGACTATCAGGTCTTCGGACATCAACGATGTCCTCGACCGCCGGCCGCGGTGGCCGCTCCGTCGCACCGGACGCCGCGTGGAGACTCACAACTACCCGCCGTGTCACGGCAGCGCCATCAGGGCTGAACAGCTATCCGCATCCAGCTTCTCGCCGTCCCCGAAACGGCGCGAGCGAGAAGGTTAGCGGATCATCCGATCGCACGCTGATCTCCGCAGAGAGGTGTCGATCAAGGTGTCAAGAAGGTCTGGATAGGACAGACCAGCCCCCCGCCACATCGCAGGATACTGCGAAACGGAACCGAGGCCGGGTAATGTGTTGACCTCGGTGACCACGGCGGAACCGTTGTCTCGCAGGAAACAGTCGACTCGCAGCAGTCCAGCGCAGTCCAGCGCGAGGAAGGCCCGCCGGGCAAGATCGTCGAGCAGGTCCCTGGCGTCCGGATCCAGTCGCGCGGGGATCTCGAAAGCCGTCGACGAATCATGGTACTTGGCGTCATAGTCGAAGAACGTGTGGCCAGCCGAGACCGTGATCTCCATCGGTGGGCTCACCCGGAGCTCGCCGTCGGGCATCTCGAGCACGCCAAGGTCTATCTCCCTGCCGGCGACCGCGGGCTCGACGAGAACTTTCGGGTCGTACAGCCGCGCGGCGGAGATCGCGTGTGCCAGTCCCTCCCACGAGTCCACCCTGGTCACTCCGAGACTGGATCCGCCGCGTGCCGGCTTGACGAATACCGGCAACCCGAGGTGGGCCTTCTCCTCAGCGGAAAGCGAATCCACACCGGCGCGCAGGACCGCCGCGCCGACCACGGGAATTCCCTCGGCGGCGAGGAGCTTCTTCGCGTATTCCTTGTCCATCCCCACCGCACTGGCCAGTACCCCGCTGCCAACATAGGGCACACCGATCATTTCCAGTACGGACTGCACGGTTCCGTCCTCACCGAATTTGCCGTGCAGGGCGGGGAAAACGACATCGACACCACGAAGCGTGTCCAACGCCGCGCCAAGTCCCCGACCAGTGTCGGTGTCACCTTGTGGACCCACCATCCAGGTGCCGTCGACGTCGACCTTCACGTCGATCACGTCGTAACGGTCGGGATTCAAGTGCGCGAGGACTCCGGCAGCCGAGTCACAGGATATCTCGTGCTCACCAGCGGGCCCGCCGAAGAGGACGGCTACCTGCGTCTTCGACGTGCCCATCATCGCCCTTCTCGATCCGGTTGCACTCCTCGCGTCCGACACTCGCCGACGTAGCGACGTGGAATCCTGTCTCCTAGCCGGGTGAACACTTCGTGCGGAATGGTGTCGGCCCAGCCGGCCCACTCGGTCACGGTTGGTTCGCCCCGACTTCCCGGCCCGAACACAACGACCTCGTCGCCGAGCCGAGTGCTACCAGTACCGAGGTCCACCACGAACTGGTCCATGGCCACACTGCCCGCAACGGGATGGCGCCGGCCGCCGCACCACACCTCCGCACGGCCGCCGACCGTCCTAGGCACACCGTCGGCATATCCGATCGGCACCAGCGCGAGTGTGCTGTCCACTGTGGTGACATATCGGTGGTCGTAGGACACTCCGGTGCCGGCGGGAACCCGTTTGACCAGGATCACCCGGCCGTGCAGGGTCATAGCCGCGCGTAGTCCGAACGTTCTGCCGTGCACCGGTTCAACCCCGTACAACCCGATACCCGCCCGGACGAGGTCATAGCGGCATCCAGGCAGGCCGAGGCCGGCAGCGGAGTTCGCCAGATGGCGGACCTGCGGATCCAGCCCGCCCGCGCGAGCAAGGGCCACCGCCTGATCGAACAGCTCAACCTGCCTCGCGGTGCGGAGATGACCGGGAACACCGGCATTCACCAGATGTGACCACACACCACGTACCCAGATGAGGCCCTTCTGTTCCAGCCTACGTGCGAGCGCGACCAGTGCTGGCCACCGTGCCGGAGATTCCCCGTTGCGGCACAGTCCGGTGTCGACCTTGAGGTGCACCATGGCGGTCATGCCGGCCTCAGCGGCACCAGCGGCGATCCTGGCGAGGTGGTGACACGACGCGGCGGAAAGGTCCACGGTTGCCGCGATCACGCGCCGGAAGTCCGTGTCATGGGCGTGCAACCAGCTCAGCACGGGCGCGGTGATGCCCGCCTCGCGCAGCCGCAGCGCCTCGGCGCACGAGGTGACGCCAAGCCAGTCCGCGCCGTTGTCCAGTGCCGCCCTGGCGACCGGAATCATGCCGTGCCCGAACCCGTCGGCCTTCACCACGGCCATCACCGCGGTGCGGGCCCGCTCGGTGAACAGTGCGGTGTTGTGGGCAATGGCGTCCAGGTTCACCACCGCCTCCGCGGTCGCACCGGCCGGTGACGCCGTCCAGTCGCCTGCGCCCGCCGCGTCATCGCGATCCGCGTGGCATGTCGTCGCTGCCATGGCCGCAACGCTATGACCGGTCTGCGCCAACACTGTGACAATTCCTCGACGGTTCCACACTCCCCGATGACGGCCTGCTATACGTGTCTTCGCAGGTCCAGGCCTGACAGACACGTCGATCGCGCAAGAGGAGGTCCAGCCGTGCCGCGGTTGCTCGTGGTCGAAGACGACGAGGCGCTGGCCGAGGCGTTCTGCCTGGCGTTGCGTGGACTCGGCCACGAGGTGGCGGCGACACGTACCGGCGAGGACGCGCTCGACATGGTTCTCGTGCGACAGATCGCGGTGGACGTCGTGCTCCTCGATGTCATGCTGCCCGGAGTCGACGGTTTCGAGGTGTGCCGCAGACTCCGTGCGCGCAACAACGTTCCGGTGATACTGCTCACCGCACGCGGCGATCCAATCGACGTGGTCGCCGGCCTCGAGTGCGGCGCCGATGACTATGTGGTCAAGCCGGTCGAGCCGAGGGTGCTCGACGCCAGGGTGAAGACGATCCTGCGCAGGCTCGGTCCGCGTGCCTCCGCCGAGCATGCGCCGTTGCGGCTCGGCGAGGTGACGATCGACAGCACGGCGCTGGTGGTGACCCGCGGAGACGACGAGCTCAGTCTCACTCCCACGGAGCTGCGGCTGCTGCTGGAGTTCGCCAACCATGTCGGACAGACGCTGTCTCGGCAGACACTGCTCAAGCGGGTGTGGGACTACGGATACGACGGCGACCCCCGGCTCGTGGACGCGGCGGTCGCCAGGCTGCGCGCGAAAATCGAAGAGGATCCCCGAAAACCCTTGCTGCTGCGTACGGTGCGCGGCATCGGTTATCGCCTGGTGAGGTCCTGAGATGATGATGAACCGATGACGCGCACAGGCCTGCGCACCCAGATAGCGGCGGCCGTGGTGGCCGTGACTCTCACGGCCACCACGGCGATGGCGTTCGTGGTGTACCGATTACAGGAAGGCCGCATCACCGACCGGTTCGTGAGCTCCGCGCAGGCCGGCTTCGCCTCGGACCTCCGCCAGGCCACGACGTACCTTCCCCTTGTCAAGGCGGCCAACAGAACCGCCGCGCTGTCCATGTACGCCGACGGGCGCCTCGGCATCTACTGGGGCGTGCTCGACTTCGCCGAGACCGGCTACCTGAATCCCGTCGACCGGACCGGCGGCTACATCGACCCAGCGGGCTCGATCGGCCCAGTGCCGGGGCAGCTTCCCGCCGCCCTGATCGACGAGGCGAGAAAGGGAAGCACCAGTCAGGTGTTCGGCACGTCGTTCAAGGGCATGCCGTGGCTGCTCATCGCCGGGCTCGTCCAGCCGAACCTGGTGCTGGTGGAGGCCTACGCCACGCAGTCACTGCAGGACGACCTCAGCCAGCTCCGGAACCAGCTGGCATGGATCGTCACCGCGGTGGCGCTGGTCGGTGCGGCCGCCGGCGTCCTGTGCGCCAGGGGCATCCAGCGCCCCATCCGCGCGGCCGCAGCCGCCGCGAGGAATCTGGGCGACGGCGCCCTGGACACACGCCTTGCCGTCAGGGGCAGGGACGAGCTAGCCGTTCTCGCCCGTTCCTTCAACTCGATGGCCGCCCGGCTCGGTGAGTCCATCGACGACCTGCGCGCCAAGGAGGAACAGCAACGCCGGTTCGTGGCCGACGTCGCTCACGACCTCAGAACGCCGGTTGCCGCCATGATCGCCGCCGTGGACAGCACGGCAGACCGCGATCCCGACGTCAGGGCGAAGGCCTCAGGTCTGCTCGGCGCCCAGGCGCGTCGGCTTGCCCGACTTGTGGAGAATCTGCTGGAGATGTCCCGTCTGGACGCTGGCGTGGCGGAGTTCCTGCCACAGCCGGTGGACCTGCGGCTCCTTGTCGCCGACGCGATCCATCTCGGCGGTGCCGAAGCCGATGTCACGGTGCACGCCAACGGGGACACCACCCTCGTCGGCGATCCGCGCCGGCTGCATACCGTCGTCGGCAACCTGCTCAGCAACGCGACACAGCATGGCGCGCCCCCGATCAGGATCACCCTCGACGGGATCGCGCCGGACACCGTCACCATTCGGGTCATCGACTCTGGACCGGGGGTTCCGCCGGACCTGGCGCCGGTCGTCTTCGACCGGTTCACTCGGGGCGACCGGTCGCGCAAGGAGAGCGACGGCAGCGGACTCGGACTGTCCATCGCGTACCACAACGTCCTGCTCCACGGCGGCACGCTCATCCTGGACACGGCCGGCCCGACTGACGGAGCCGTCTTCCCCCAGGGCGCCGTCTTCACCGTCACCGTACCGCGACATCGGGCCGATGCCGCGGAGCACTGACCAGTCAGAGCCCGCTCTCGTCGCCCTCGAGCATCTCGGCGGTGACCGCCGACTCGGTGTTCGGAATGCCCAAGTCGTGTGCACGCTTGTCCGCCATGGCCAACAGGCGCCGGATCCGACCGGCCACGGCGTCCTTGGTCATCGGCGGGCTCGAGAGCTGGCCGAGCTCCTCCAGTGACGCCTGGCGGTTGCTCAGTCTGAGCTGGCCCGCGCTCACCAGATGCTCCGGCGCGGTCGGGCCGAGGATCTCCAGTGCCCGCTGTACCCGAGCCGCCGAGGCCACCGCCGCCCTCGCGGAGCGACGCAGGTTGGCGTCGTCGAAGTTGGCGAGCCGGTTGGCGGTGGCCCTGACCTCACGACGGATCCGGCGCTCCTCCCAGGCCATCACGCTGTCGTGGGCGCCGAGCCTGGTCAGCAGGGCACCGATGGCGTCGCCGTCACGGACGACGACACGGTCGGCCCCGCGCACTTCGCGCGACTTGGCCTGGATACCCATCCGCCGGGCGGCACCGACGAGGGCCAGCGCCGCCTCCGGGCCGGGGCAGGTGACCTCCAGGGCGCTGGACCGTCCGGGTTCGGTCAGCGAGCCGTGCGCGAGGAACGCACCGCGCCAGGCCGCCTCGGAATCGCAGGCCCCGCTAGACACCACCACCGCCGGCAGTCCGCGCACCGGCCGGCCGCGGGGATCGAGCAGTCCGGTCTGTCTGGCCAACCCCTCCCCGTCGGCGACGACACGCACCACCCACCGAATGCCCTTGCGCAGTCCGCCGGAGGTGATGACGTGCACGTCGGAGTGGTGCCCGAACAGCTCGTGAATCTCCTTGCGCAACCGCCGGGCCGCCGATCCGGTGTCCAGCTCGGCCTCGATGACGACCCTGCCCGCCACGATGTGCAGGCCACCGGCGAACCGCAGCACCGATGACACCTCGGCGCGACGACAACACCTCTTCGTCACGACCAAGCGACTCAGTTCGTCCTTCACCGCCCCGGTCATCGCCACGGCTCACTCCTCCACTGTCACGCCTGGTCGTGCCGTGCCTGTCCTGCCTGTGGCGCACCGCGCCGGCTACCCGGTTCCGCCTCGAGGCCCTGCAGCGCGTCGCGGAGGCTCAGCGCCAACGCGGCGGGATCGTGCCGGTCCCGCGTGCCGGCGGCGGTGATCCTGGCCAGGTGCGCCGTGGCCCCCAACGCGGTCGCGGCGGTGCGCAGCCGGTCGGGTGTCGGCACCGAGTCCACGTCGGCGACCACGGCGTCCACCCGCAGTCTCGGTGCGTGCTGGCAGAGTACGTCCAAGTGGCGCTCCGGGGAGAACCCAGCGGTCTCACCCGGTTGAGGGACGAGATTGAGCACGACGATCTTGTATGCGGTAGTGCCGACCAGGGCCTCGTGCAGCTCGGGAACCAACAGGTGGACCAGCACGCTTGTGAACCACGAACCCGGCCCGAGCAGCACCAAGTCGGCGCCGAGCACGGCGTCCACCGCCTGGGGGCAGGCCACCGGATGCCGCGCCTGCCCGTCGAGCAGCCGGATCCGTTGCACCTGTCCGGGTGTCGTTGCGACCGCAACTTGTCCCCTGATCTGACGGACCGCGTCGCTGTCGGCGTCGAGGCCGGTCACGTCCGCCTCGATGTCCAACGGGTCAAGACACATCGGCAGGACCCGGCCGCCGACCCCGAGCAGCCTGCTCATCTCCTCCAGCACCGTGACCGGATCGCCGAGCACTTCGAGCAGCCCGGCGATGAGCAGGTTTCCCACCGCGTGTCCCGCCAGCGCTCCACTGCCACCGAACCGGTGCTGGAACAGCTCGTTCCACAGCCGGGCCGGTGGGCCGTCGGCGGCGAGCGCCGCGAGCGCCTTGCGGAGGTCACCGGGTGGAAGCAGGCCGAGCTCACGGCGGAGACGGCCGGAGGACCCGCCGTCGTCGGCCACGGTCACGACGGCGGTGACGTCCTGGGTGAGCAGTCGCAGTGCGCGCAGCGTCACCTGCAGCCCGTGCCCGCCGCCGAGGGCCACCGCCCGCAGCGGCCGGTCACGCGTACCCGCTGACTGTGTGTAGGACAGTTGCGGGGGAATCACTCACGCCCCAAGTCTCGGTGCACGACCTTGACCGCCATCCCGTCCTCGGCCGAGAGCAAGGCCGCCAGCTCCTCGGAGATCGCGACGCTGCGGTGCTTGCCTCCGGTGCAGCCGACCGCGAGGGTCAGGTACCTCTTGCCCTCCCGCCGGTATCCCGCGCCGATCAGGCGCAGCAGCTCGTGGTAGCGGTCGAGGAACTCGTCGGCGCCCTCCTGGCTGAGCACGTAGTTGCGCACGTCGGGATCCAGTCCGGTCTGCTCGCGCAGTTCGGGGATCCAGAATGGGTTCGGCAGGAACCGCACGTCCATGACCAGGTCGGCGTCCATCGGAAGGCCGTACTTGTAACCGAAGGACAACACCGTGACCCTGGTGCGGGCGCTGGTCTCGGTGCCGAAGCTGTCCTCGATCTTGGTCCGCAGCTGGTGCACGGACAGGGCGCTGGAGTCCAGCACCAGATCGGCCTCCTCACGCAGCGGGGTCAGCAACAGCCGCTCAGCGGCGATGCCGTCGGCCAGCCGGCCGTCGCCCTGCATCGGATGACTCCTGCGCACCGCCTCGAACCGGCGGACGAGGACCTCGTCGGTGGCCTCGAGGAACAGCACCCTCGGCTTGTAGCCTCTCGCGTCCAGATCTTTGATCACCGCGGCCAGGTCGTCGGTGAACGCCCTGCTGCGCACGTCCATCACCACGGCCACCCTGGTGATCGCGCCGCGTGCCTGCGCGCCGAGTTCGACCATGGTCGCGATCAGTTCCGGCGGCAGGTTGTCCACGACGAACCAGCCGAGATCCTCCAGGCACTTGGCCGCGGTGCTGCGCCCGGCTCCGGACAGCCCCGTCACCACGGCGACCTCGATGCCGGACTTCTCGGCAACGGTTGCCACGTTCATTCCCCCTCTTCGCCGGTGCTGGGCGCGCTCGCGGACGCGGGCACCGATGTGCCGCCGAACCTGTTCACCGCGTCTGTCCTTCCGTTGCGGGGCCGCCCGCCGGCGAGGTGACACCGGCGAGGCTGGTGAGCACGGCCTCGGCGGTGTGCCGACCGACACCGGGCACCGTGCTGATCTCCTCGACGGTGGCCTGCCTGAGCCGTCGCAGCGAACCGAAATGCTTTAGCAGCGCGGCTTTGCGGGCCTGGCCGAGCCCTGGCACGTCATCGAGCACGGAGGCGCTCATCCGCTTGGACCGCTTCTGCCGGTGGTAGGAGATCGCGAAGCGATGAGCTTCGTCGCGAACGCGCTGCAATAGGTAGAGCGCCTCGCTGGTTCTGGCCAGAATCACCGGATCGGGTTCGCCGGGGATCCAGACCTCCTCGAGCCGTTTGGCCAGCCCGATCACCGCGACGTCGGTGACGCCGAGGTCGGCGAGCACATCGGCGGCGGCGGTGGCCTGCGGTGCTCCGCCGTCGACCACCAGCAGGTTCGGCGGATAGGCGAACCTGCGCGGCCGCCCGGTGTCCGGATCCATGCCCGCCGGCAGGGCCGGCGCCGGATCTTGCTGGGGGCCGGCGGCCTCGCGTTGGTAGCGGGCGAAACGTCTGCGGACGACCTCGGCGATGGAGCCGACGTCACCGCCCTCGGCGCCCGCCCCGATCGAGAACCGACGGTACTCGGACTTGCGGGCCAGGCCGTCCTCGAACACCACGAGCGAGGCGACCACATCGGTACCCTGCACGTGGCTGATATCGGTGCACTCGATGCGCAGCGGTGCACTGTCCAGCCCGAGGGCGTCCTGCAACTCCTGCAACGCGGCCGACCGCGCGGTCAGGTCGCCGGCCCTGCGCAGCTTGTGCTGGGCGAACGCCTCGGCGGCGTTGCGCCGCACGGTCTGCATCAGTGCCCGCTTGTCGCCGCGCTGTGGCACCCGCAGCCGAACCTGGGTGCCTCGCAGACTCGACAGCCATTGGGCGATCGTCTCGTGGTTCTCGGGCAGTTCGGGCACGAGCACTTCGCGGGGCACGGACTCACCGCCAGCCGCCTCCCGCGACAGTTCGGCCTGGTCGCCGTAGAACTGGCTGAGGAACTCCTCCACAAGGACCGCGGTGCCCAACTCCGCCATGTTCGCGGCCGGATCGGCCAGGGCCCCCGCCGCCTTGTCGATCACCCAGCCGCGCTGGCCCCGCACCCGTCCGCCGCGGACGTGGAACACCTGCACGGCCGCCTCGAGTTCGTCCTGCGCGAACGCGACGACGTCGGCGTCGGTGCCGTCGCCGAGCACGACTGCCTGCTTCTCCATCGCCTTGCGCAGGGCGTCGACGTCGTCGCGGAGCCTGGCGGCGCGTTCGAATTCCAGGTCGGCGGAGGCGGCGAGCATCTGCCGCTCCAGCTTGCGCACCATGGCGTCGGTGTTGCCGGCGAGGAAATCGCAGAAGTCGCTGACGATATCCCGGTGTGCCTGTTCGTCCACCCTGCCGACACACGGCGCCGAACACTTGTCGATGTATCCGAGCAGACACGGGCGCCCGATCTGGCCGTGTCGCTTGAACACCCCGGTCGAACAGGTCCGTGCGGGAAACACCCGCAGCAGCAGGTCAAGCGTCTCGCGGATGGCCCACGCGTGTGCGTAGGGGCCGAAATAGCGCACTCCCTTGCGCCGCGGCCCGCGGTAGACGTGCAGCCTCGGATACTGTTCGTGCAGCGTCACCGCCAGCACCGGGTAGGACTTGTCGTCCCGGTAACGGACGTTGAACCTCGGGTCGAACTCCTTGATCCACGAGTATTCCAGCTGCAGTGCCTCGACCTCGGTGCCGACCACCGTCCACTCGACACCGGCGGCCGTGGTCACCATCTGCCGCGTCCTCGGGTGCAGGCCGGCGAGATCGGCGAAATAGGACGACAGCCGGGCGCGCAGGCTCTTGGCCTTGCCGACGTAGATCACCCGACCGGCGGCCTCCCGGAACTTGTAGACCCCGGGCGCATCCGGAATCGTGCCGGGCGCGGGGCGATAGGTCGACGGGTCCGCCACACCCCCAGCCTACGGGCGGGCACCGACAGACCGGTTGCGAGGTACTAGGGCCTTGCGCCGAACGGACCGACGGTGTCGGGAGTGTGGCCGGGCACGAGGAGCTGGGTGCAGGCGTGCTCGAACCGGGCCCCCATGGCATGCCACCGCAGGGAGGCCTCGGCGAGGACCTCGGCGTCGTTGTCCAGGCGTGCGGCGGCGCGGAGCAGGCAGGCTGCCGCCCAGTCGTTGTCGTCGGCGGTTCGTGCGGCAGCCGCGACACGGGCGGCCGCGTCGGGGAGCCGGGCCACGACAGCCAGTTCGGCCGCGGCCGCGTGGGCGAACGGGAGATACCGGCCGGTGAGGGTGTCGCCGTGCACGCGACCGACGATCGTATCGGCACGATCGAATTCGCCGAGATGAATGGCGACACGGGCGTCGACGAACACGGCGAGCGGGCGCAGCCGGGCCTGGAAGGCACGGTGACCGAACGCCTCGGTGTCCGCGGCGCGCTCCCGCCAGCGCCGGAGGTTGTCCCGGTCACCGCGCAGACCGTGTGCGAGCGCGACGAAGTGCGCCGTGGCCTGCATCCAGAACGCCGGCGGACGGCCGGCGCGCCGCCAGCTCTCCCACATCTCCTCCGCCAGCCGGGCGGCGCGGTCGAGCTCACCGCTGAGCACGAGTGCGGGAATCGTCTTGCTCGCGGTCAGGTACACCGCATCGCCGGGCAGGCCCTGGACCAGTCCGGCCGCGGCTCCGGCCGCGGGCAGGTCACCCGCGGCCACCGCGTCGAGGCAGCCGAGACCGTGTGCGTCGTCGATCTCCACGGCGTGGTGTGGCTCGATCGGGTTCAGCGCGTCGAGCAGAGCCAGGCGCTCGCCGGTGATCTCGTGTGCCTTCCTGGTGTGTCCGGCGTTCACCGCCACGGTTCGCGCGGCGTCGAGGGCGGCGCTGAGCAGGACCGGGTCACCGGCGGCTCGCGCGGCCGCGACCGCCGCCCCGGCGAGCTCCGGATCCGGCGCGAGCAGTTCCGGACCAGCGGTCCAGGCCTTGGCACACGCCAGCCTGGCGGCCACGTCGGGGTCGTTCCGATCGGCCGCCGCCGTTGCCCTGTCGACGAGCTCGCGCAGGCGGCGAACAGGGATCTCGGTGCGGAAGGTGACGGGAAACCGGGCGGCCAGCTCGACCGCACGCGCGATCGCGGTGGCCTTGGTGTCACCGTCCCCGGCTCGGTCGGCGGCGAGGAGGTGCAACTCGAAGGCCGACTCCGAGTCGTTCATGAACTGGGCGCAGTTCGCCGCGTCGGTGAGCGCCCGCACCGCGTCGCCGGCGCGCACTGCCAGCTGGGCGGCCAGACGGTGGTGGGCGACGGCTTCCCCGACGAACCGCCGCGCGAAAGCCAGCCGCGCGACCGTGCTGGCAAGCCGGTACGCCACCGGGTCCGGGCGCCGCGGAACCCCGGCGAGGGCTGCTCGGGCGTCGCCGGCGAGGGCGTCGAACCGATCATGCCAGTCGCCGTCGAGCCCCGCGAGAAGGTCGGCCGCGGCCGCGCTGGCCCAGCACAGGTGGCGGTGCCGCACGTCGGCGTGCTCACGGGACTCGCGGAGCCGCTCGGCGGCGAAGGCTCGTACGGTGTCGAGCATCCGCCACCGACCGGCGGGCCCGCCGCGCCGGGTGAGCAGGTTCTTGTCGACGAGCCTGCCTACCATGTCCGCCACCGTGGCCACGTGCTCCCCGGCGACCTCGGCAGCGGCCGCCAGGTCGAAGTCGCCAGCGAACACGGAAAACCGTCGGAACGCGGCCCGCTCGTCGCCGGTGAGCAGGTCGTGACTCCAGCTGATCACCGTGCGCAGTGACCGGTGCCGCGCCACCGGTCCACGGCCGCCGGTCAGCAGGCGAAGGCAGTCGTCCAGCCCGGTCAGCAGCCCAGTCAGTCCGAGTGCCCCGCCGCGCGCCGCGGCCAGTTCGATGGCCAGCGGCAGCCCGTCCAACCGTGTGCACAGCCGCGACACGATTGTCTCGTCCCGGACGTACTCGGAATCGGCCATCGCGGCCCGGTCGTGGAACAGCTCCTCGGCGGAGCACAACGGCAGCGGCGCGACCGACAGGACCCGCTCGCCGGGAAGGCCGAGGCGTTCCCGGCTGGTCGCGAGGACGGTCACCGGGCACACCGCGAGGATTCGGTCGACGAACGCCGCCACCGTGTCGGTGAGGTGCTCGCAGTTGTCCAGGACCAACAGTGACCTGCCGCGGCCGAGGCGTTCGACGACGCCCACGTCGATCGACTGGTGCGCCGGTTCGGCGACACCGAGCACGGCGGCGACCGCCTGCGCGAGCGCGTCGTGTCGCACCGGGACGAGGTCCACGAACGCGGCGCCGTAGGGGAACCCGGCCGCGGCGGCCTCCGCGACCGCCTCGGCCACGCGAGTTTTGCCCACCCCGCCCGGCCCCACCAGAGTCACCAGACCGTGCCGGTCGAGGGCATCGAGAACCGCGCGGCGGTCCTCGTGCCTGCCGATGAACGTCGTCCTCGAGCCGACAAGGCCGGCGACACCGCCGGGGGCCGTGAACGACGACGGTGTCGCCGACCGCGCCACGAGGGCTCGGCGGTCGGCGACACCGTACTTGCGCAGCAGCGACGACACGTGGCCTTCGACGGTGCGGACCGAGATGTGCAGCCGGCGGGCGATCTGGGCGTTGGACAGTCCCGCGCCCAACGCCGCGATCACCTCGGCCTCACGGGCGGAGACCGTGGCGGGGCGCGGGGCGTTCACCGGCCCATCATGACCGACCGGTCCGGGCCACGTGGTCGACACGTGGCGAACACGTGGTCCTCGGCATACCCAGGCCCGCTCCGCGCATGCAGGATGGCTGCGGTCCGCCTATCACCGGACAGGTCGTTCACCATCAGAGAAATCGTTCACCGCGAGGAAAAGCACTGACATGGACATCAAGCTCGAACTCGTCCCCGTTCCGGTCGCCGACGTCGACCGCGCGAAGGCCTTCTACATCGGCAAGCTCGGATTCGTCGAGGACGTCGACGTGCGCCCCACCGAGGGCATGCGGGTCGTTCAGCTGACCCCACCCGGGTCGGCCTGCTCGATCGTCATCGGGACCGGCCTTGGCGGAGGCATCTCCGAGATGGCCCCCGGCACCGTCAAGGGGCTGCACCTGGTCGTCGCCGACATCGACAAGGCTCGCTCGGAGTTGGCCGGGCGTGGCGTCGACATCGGCGAGGTCGACGCCGTCGGCGACGGGGTCAGGTACGCCTGGTTCCAGGATCCCGACGGCAACTCGTTGGCGCTGCAGGAAATGTCCTGGCGAACCGGTGACCGGTTCTAGACCGCACCACGTGCGGCGACAACTGAGCACACCATCGAGAACCTCACCGGACAGGAGCAGTCTCATGACCACCGTGATCGCGGACATGTCGATGACGTTGGACGGATTCGTCGCCGATCCCGCGGACCGGATCGACCACGTGTTCACCTGGTACCACAAAGGGCGGGAAACCGTGACGATGCCCGGCGGTGTCCGGGAATTCAGGATCGGCAAGGGCAGCGCGGACGAACTCCGTGCGGCCCTTGCCAGTGCCGGCGCGATGGTCTGCGGGCGCAGGATGTTCGACCTCACCAACGGTTGGGACGGGCAGCCCCCGATCGGCGTCCCGGTTTACGTGGTCACCCACACCGCCCCTGACGACTGGGCCCACCCCGACGCGCCATTCACCTTCGTGACCGATGGCCTCGACAGTGCCATCACGCGGGCCAAGGCCACCGCTGGGGACAAGAACGTGGTCATCGCCTGCCCCACCATCGCCCAGCAATGCCTCAACGCGGGGCTGCTCGACGCCATCCGGCTGAGCGTGGTACCGGTGCTGTTGGGCGAAGGCGTCCGCTTCTTCGACAACCTTCACGGCACGCCCATCGAACTCGACGACCACCCGCGGGTCACCGAGGGCATCGGGGTCACCCACCTGTGGTACCGGGTCAAGAAGCCAACGGGCCGCACCGCATCGCCGCTCGAAAACGGGGCGGACTCGTCGCCCTGAGCTCGCAGGCCGTCTGTCCTCTCCGTCGGTCGCGGTCCTGGGAACCGGTCACCGGCCGTGTCAGGCCAGTACCACGTTGGCTCCATCGACCTTGACGGCGACGGAGGTGAGGCCGGTCTTGGCCGGCCCCCTCTTGAGCGCGCCAGTGGCGCCGTCGAACTGGCTGCCGTGGCCAGGGCAGGTGATCGTGCCGTCCTTCGGCGCGGCAACGATCACCTGCCGGTGCGGGCAGGCCGCGTTGAACGCCATGATCTCGCCGCTGGTCGGCTGCACCAGCACCAGTTTGCCGTTGGGGCCGGGGACGACGACCCCGCCGCCGATCGGCACGTCAGCCACCTTGCCAACGACGGTGCCCTGCCCGCCGGGCTGGCCAGTGTTCGACGTACTGGAACTCTGGGAGGTGCCGGCGGTCGTACCCCCGGCGGCGGACTGCTGGGCGCCACACGCCGTGGTGACCACTCCACCGGCGGCCAGCGCGGCGGCGACGCCGCACAGTACCGTGCGTCGGGACGGGTTTCCGATGGTGTTCGGGATGCTCACGCCAATCCTCCGTGGTACCTGATGGGTTGGTTCGCCCACCCTTCACCACTTGACGCCGCCTGTCACCATCCGCACGTACTGTCACGTTTGACAGCGCGCCGGCTCCACCTCAACCAGCGTTGCTGGCGATCGTCCTCGCCACGGCCAGCACCGCGGTGAACGGCGGCAGCCAGTGCCGGCTGAACGACGGCGCGTTGGCCCACCGCACCCGGCCGTAGGGTGTCATCGTCGGCGGCAGCACGATGTTGTGTGGCGACCGCACGAAGCGGATCTCGGACAGGGTCCGCGGCTGCGCCGGCAGCAAGGCCACCAGTTCCGCCAGGAACAGCCAGTTCTCCTGCGGTCCGGGGATGATCAGCGTCGGTCCGGCGAGCATCCTCGCCCGCATCTCGGCGAGGACGGCCGAGCCGATCCGCGCCGGCATGACCAGAGCCGTGGTCGTCGGCCCCAGCGGGAGCAGCACGCCCTGCCCGGTGACCGTCACGCGCCAGCCGAGCATCCGGTAGTTGGCGACGACTTCGCCCACGGTGCGCCCGAAGCTGCCCACTGGCGGACAGTGCGTTGTCGGCTGCGCCGCCGTGGTGGCCGGCATCGTCTGAGTCGGCATGAGACTGGTCCTCCCGGGTAGGGCGGTGCCACGGGCCGGCATGGGGTGACCACCGGCCGATAGCTGGCTGGACCTGAAGAGTGGCCTCGGAACCGTCCGCTCACCACACCGAATCCGGATCGATTCAATCCGCGCGCTGCATGATCAGCGCGGAGGCGAACCGGCCGTTTTCATGCATTGGATGAATAGACACCTCCCCACCAGCGATTACACTATGACCACGCTCGGTTACGGGGGGCGAGACCATGGACCCGTGCAAGTTACGGCAGGCCGTCGGCGGTCGGGTGTGCGCCTGCGGCACGCGGCTCGCGGCGGACAACTCCGACCGGCTGTGCCACCGCTGCCGGCGCAACGCCCGCCGAGACGTCTTCGGGCCACCGCCTCTGCCGGACGGGTTCTGGGACCACCCCGTGCTGTCCGAGCCCTTTCGTTCCCGGGACATGGGCGCGCTGATCGCGGCCTACCGCCACCATCCCGGCCATCCGCATCGGATCACGCAG
>JAFAZC010000178.1 GCA_019239965.1 Kutzneria sp.
AGAGGTCGCCGTAGACCAGCGCGACATGCTCGATGCCATCCAGCGTGCTGTCGTAACCGACCGCCTGGAAGACACCGTGCGCGGTCGGGATGCGTGCGTCGGCAACCCGCACGACGTGCTTCTCGGTGCGCCGGCGGTAGGCGATCAGATCGGCGATGGTGATCATCCGCAGGTCGTGCTCGGCGGCGAACACCATCAGCTCGTCGCGGCGGGCCATGTCGCCCTCGTCCTTCTGGCTGACGATCTCGCACAGCACGCCCGCCGGCACGAGTCCAGCCAGCTTGGCCAGGTCGACGGCGGCCTCGGTGTGGCCCGCGCGACGCAGCACGCCGCCATCCTTGGCACGCAGCGGCACCACGTGGCCGGGCCGGTTGAAGTCGCCGGCGACCGAGCCCGGGCCGGCGAGCAGCCGGATCGTGCGTGCGCGGTCGGCGGCGGAGATGCCGGTGGTGACACCCTGCTTGGCGTCCACGGTCACGGTGTACGCGGTCCCACGGGCATCCTGGTTGGTGTGGAACATCGGCGGCAGGTCCAGCCGGTCGCACACCGACTCGGGCAACGGCACGCAGATGTAGCCGGAGGTGTAGCGCACCATGAAGGCGATCAGCTCGGGCGTGGCTTTCTCCGCCGCGAAGATCAGGTCACCCTCGTTCTCGCGGTCCTCGTCGTCGACCACGACGACGGCCTTGCCGGCTGCGATGTCCGCGATGGCCTGCTCGATCGCGGCACTGGCACCAACCGGGTTGCTCACCGGACCTCCTCATGCGCGGTGCCGCCCTGCGCCGCGGGCGCGGCCAGGTGCGGCGACGCCAGCCGCTCCACGTACTTCGCCAGCACGTCCACCTCGATGTTCACCCGGTCACCCGGCCGACGGCGGCCCAGCGTGGTCACCTCCAGTGTGGTCGGGATGAGCGCGACGGAGAAATCCTGCGCGCCGACCGCCGCCACGGTCAACGACACCCCGTCGACGGTGATCGACCCCTTCTCGACGACATAACGGGTCAGCCCGGCGGGGATCGCGAACCGGGTCAGCCCACCGTCAACGTGCTCGACCAGCGTGCCGACGCCGTCCACGTGCCCCTGCACGATATGGCCACCGAGGCGCTGGCCAGCGGCCACCGCACGCTCCAGGTTGACCACGTCACCCACGTGGATCTTGTCCAGGCTCGACCGCTGGAGGGTCTCGTCGACAACGTCGACGGTGAACTGGTTCGTGGCGATGCCGACCACGGTCAGGCAGACGCCGTTGACCGCGACGGAGTCGCCGTGCTGGGCGTCGGAGCAGACAAGCGACCCGCGCACGGTCAGCCGCGCCGCGTTCGCCACGTGCTCGACGGCGACGATCTCGCCCAGTTCCTCGACAATCCCGGTGAACACGGCCGCTCCTCTGTCTGGTTCCCCTGCGTCTGGTTCTCGGTCGGCTCCACGCGGTGCGCTGCCACGACTCAGCGTCCCGGCGACCGCCGGCGGGCAAGCGCACGCAGCCGGGTGATCGCCTCGGCCGGGTCAGCGGCCTGGTAGACCGCGGAACCAGCGACGAAGCAGTCGACACCGGCTTCGGCGGCCTGTTCGATGGTGTCGTCGTTGATCCCGCCGTCGATCTCGATCAGCAGTGTCAGGTGGCCGGTGTCGACCAGTCGGCGAGCCGCCCTGACCTTGTCAAGCACCTCGGGAATGAACGACTGGCCGCCGAATCCGGGTTCGACCGACATCACCAGCAACGTGTCGAAATGCCTGAGGGCCTCGACATACGGCGCCAGTGGAGTGGCCGGCTTGATCGACAGTCCCGCCTTGGCCCCGGCCGCGCGCAGATCGCGTGCCACCCCGACAGGATCCTCGGCGGCCTCGGCGTGGACCGTGACGTTGTACGCGCCGGCCTCGGCATAGCCGACCGCCCACCGATCCGGATCGTCGATCATGAGATGGCAGTCGAGTGGAATGTCGGTCGCGGCGGCCAGCGCCTGGACAACCGGCAGGCCGATGGTCAGGTTCGGCACGAAGTGCGCGTCCATCACGTCGACGTGCAGCCAGTCGGCACCCACACCGCGGGGCCCTGACACCGCGGTCGCCTCCTCACCCAGACGAGTGAAATCCGCGGCGAGAATACTCGGGGCGATCATCGGTGACACGGCTGCTGAGTCTAGTGCGGACGGCGGCGCTGGCCGCCGGGTGATGTCCCTACGCCGCCGTCAGTCGGCAATTGGCCAGCGGCGGCTCGCCCTGGATCTGCACTCGACGCAGATGGCGTGGCGTACCGCTGAGATAGGGCTCGCGGGTGTGGAGCAGGGTGAAGTTGTCCGCGATGAGAATGTCGTCGACCGCCCACTGGTGCGCGTAGAGGTGACGCGGGTCGTACACCCTGGACCGCATGTCCTCGAAAATCACCGCGGCGCGGTCGGGTGCGACGTCCTCCATGGTGATGACCGGCCGATTAGCGACCTGTCGGTCCTCGGGAGTGGGCTCGCTGAACCGCAGAATGGGGATTCCCGTCACCGGATGAGATCCGACAAGCGGTTCGCGGAGCACGCCTCCGTAGTGGGCGATCCGCGATGCCTGATATCGGATCGTCACGCTGTCCCAGACCTTCCGTGTCTCGGCATCGGCGTCGGCCAGGACGAGACTGGTGTCACAGAACAGTGTGCGGCCGCCTTCGCCCGCAGGAGGCGCGGAGACGCACTGAAACATCTGAAACTCGGGTATGTACGCGCCGTACATACCGTCCCAGTGGATAGGCAGGAATCCGGTATCGAAGACAGGGTCGTCCGACGCCTTCTCACGCAACTCCAGAACGGTACCGAAATCCCACACGACCTGAGTGCCCCAAGCCCGGGTGTACGCGTCGAATTCGTCAGTGGCTCCGACAGTGGCGAATCCGCGCAGAACAATGAGATGACATTCGCGGGCCAGCGTCCGTAACCATGGAATCGGAACCTCGGTGATCGCCGCATCAGGCCGAGTGCTGGTGATCACGACTCCGAAGGGAAGCATGTCTTTGACGAGACAGGGAACTCCCGCCGGAACGCTAACGGCCGCGGTGGGGGCAGGCACAACATCGGTCATGGCACGAACTCCTGGCAATGGTCTCCTGGCAAGGGACGGTCAGACGAACGAAACGCGGGTGAGCGTAGCGGAGAGATAAGCCGCCACGATAGGCCAAACGGCTGATACCGTTCCTACTTCGACGATCAACTCGCGTGTCTGTTCAGGCGAATGACTGACGGGCGGCCCGTACCACGCGGACAGCTCCGGGGAATGCGTTGCGGGATCGTAACTCTGCCTGACCGGAGCCGAGCACCGTTCTGGCTCCCGGCAAAGGCCGTTCCGCACCAACCGTTTCGGACTACAACGAGGCCGACTCGCAACGGCCCCGCGAGGGGCCCGGCGGCCTTGACAATGCCTTCACGTTCGGGGTTCCATTCCCGCGCAGACCTGACGAACCAGGTCAGGTGCGTGCAGCCCCACCTGAGGGAGGTTGCTGTGGCGGCGTTGTTGCTCGCCGACGATTTGTTTCTCTGCTCGTGCGACGACAGCACCGGGCGAAGCCGGCTGAGTGAGCGTGCCACGGGTCTCGGCCTGGCAAGCGCCGTGATTGGCGAACTCCTCCTCCTGGACAAGGTGGGTATCCAGCACGGAGAGATCACCGTTCTCGACGATCATCCGCCCAGCGATCCGCTGGCGCATTCCGTACTGGACCAGCTGCATAGGGAACGTGACGTGAGAGCCGTGCGGGCCTGGCTGCGCTACCTGAGCCGGGACGTACACGAGCTCGTCGGCCAACGGCTGGTGAGATCCGGACATGTCCGTCCGGTGCGGGCGCGATGGCGAATACGGGCGAGGGTCGTCTACCAGCCGGTCGACGTCAACGCCGCGGCTTGGCCCGCGGCGCGCCTGGCAACGAGACTGATCGGCCGGCAGCCACTCGACGACCACGACCTCCTGCTCGCCGGCCTCGCTCTGGCGATCGGGTTGGAGCCCCACATTCTCATCGACACGTCGGTCAAGACCCGCCAGCACCTTCGGCATCTGCTCGGGGACGTTCCCCCGTCGTTCAGGGCACTGATGGCCGAAACCGAAGCCGCTGTCGGCGACGCAGTCTTGAGCGCCCGGGGTTGACGGCGCTGTAGTCCTCCTTCGAGCCTGGGAGTCTCATCCATGCATGGCAAGCGATCCTCCACCGGGTACAGCGTCGTCTCGGCGGCCTTGGCCAACGAGCGGTTGGGTACGGTACCCATCGCCTTCTTCGTGCTGTCCGCGGCCGCGCCGCTCACCGCGATCGGTGGGATCGTTCCCACTGGGTATGCGACCACCGGTGTCATCGGAATACCTCTCGCCTTCCTTCTCGTCGGGGTCGTCCTCGCGGTGTTCTCCGTCGGATACAACGCCATGGCCCGACGCATCAGCAACGCCGGCGCGTTCTACGCCTACGTCTCACACGGATTGGGCAAACCTCTGGGGGTCAGCGCCGCGTGGGTGGCGCTGCTGTCGTACAACCTGCTCCAGCTCGGGCTCTACGGAGCGTTCGGTGCCGTGACAGCTCCGCTGCTCAACCCCTTGCTGGGCACCCAGCTGCCGTGGTGGGTCTACGCGTTCGCCTCATGGGTGATCGTCACGGTGCTCGGCCTGCTGCGTGTCGACGTCAACAGCCGCGTCCTGTCCATCCTGCTCTGCCTCGAGGCCACCCTCATCCTGGTGTTCGACGTGGCCGATCTGGCGCATCCGGCCTCGGGACACATCAGCTTCGCCACTCTCATGCCCGACCAACTGTTCGTTCCCGGCATCGGTGCGCTGCTGGCGATCGCGGTCACCGGCTTCGTCGGTTTCGAGGCGGCACCGGTGTTCGCCGAGGAGGCGCGCGACGCACGCCGCACCGTTCCGGCCGCCACCTACCTCTGTCTCGGCGTCATCGCCCTGCTCTACAGTTTCTCGTCCTGGGCGATGACGGTGGCGACAGGTCCCGACAAGATCGCCCAGTTCGCCGGAAGCAACGGCGCCGAGACTGTTTTCGTCCTCGCCGCCCAGCGGCTCGGTCCGGCGTTCACCGACATCGGACACGCCCTGTTCGCCACCTCGCTGATCGCGGCGATGATCAGCTATCACAACTCCGTCGCCCGGTACACCTTCGCACTGGGGCGTGAGCGCGTTCTGCCGGCCTGGTTCGGCCGCACGTCGCGCAGTGGGGCGCCCAAGTACGGATCGCTGTTCCAGAGTGCCCTCGGCCTGGTCGTCATCACCGCCTACGCGATCCTCCAGTTGGATCCGTTGGTGCAGTTGTTCTACTGGCTCGGCACCAGTGGCGGGTTCGGCATCCTCGTCCTGCTGGGCACGACGTCGTTCGCGGTCATCGGATACTTCCGCCTGCACCCCGTGGAGACTTTCTGGTCGGGGTTCGCCGCACCGGCGCTCTCTCTGCTCGCCATGATCGGAATCGTGGAGCTCGTCGTGGCCAACTTCGCGACTCTGCTCGGCGTGGAGCCGGACTCGCCGCTGCGGTGGATCTTCCCAGGCTCCTTCGCGGTCGTCGCCGTACTCGGTATTGGCTGGGCCTTGATCCTGCGGGTGGCGCGGCCAGACATCTACCGCGGTATCGGGCTCGGTGCCAACAGCGTGACCGGACGACGGATGAGCGACGAGATGTCCCTCCAGTCGGGCCAGTTCAGGCAGGTCGGCGCATGACGGCCGACATCGTCGACGCCACACCGGCCGACGCGGCGGCGATCGCCGCGCTCATCGCCGAGGCGTTCCAGCACCTCGACGTCGCACAGTGGCTCGTCCCGCCGAGCGCCGAGCAGCGCCGTTCCGTGCTCGAGGCCGACTTCCGAATCTTCGTCGACCACGCCTTGAGCCACGGCATCGTGCAGACCTCGCCGAACCGGACCGGTGTCGCGATGTGGTTCCCTCCGGCGGCCCAGGCGCGGGAGCCGGCGGACTACGACGTCCGGCTCGCCGCCGCGTGCGGCCCGTGGATCGACCGGTTCCGGGCGCTGGACACCGCGTTCGCCGAGCACCACCCGCACAGTCCAGCCCACCATCACCTCGGATTTCTCGCGGTGCGGCCGGACAGACAGTGTCGCGGCCTCGGCAGCGATCTCCTCCGGCACCATCACCAGCGGCTCGACGAGGCGGGCCTGCCGG
>JAFAZC010000028.1 GCA_019239965.1 Kutzneria sp.
TTCTGATCTCGGCAACGGCTGGACCGACGTCACCGCGGCGGAGTACCTGCATGCACCCCTCGCTCGATCGGGCGCCGGCGGCCCGGCGCGGTTGTGCGACGTCTCATTGTGCCCTGCCCGCGACCCCACGTCGCACAGGGCTACACACCGCGTTCAGGCCATCACGGATCTGTTTCGAACGGACCTGCGGCCCGTGCGTCTGACCATCAGACGCACGGGCCGCAGTGCCAGGTTGCTCCCGCTACATCACAGCACGTCGGACAGCTCTGCAAGCATCGCTGCCTTCGGCCTCGCGCCCACGATCTGCTTGATCGGCTCGCCGTCCTTGAACAAGATCATTGTGGGTATCGACATGACCTGATAGTCGCGAGCGACGGTCGGGTTCGCGTCGGTGTCCAGCTTGGCGACCGTGAGTTTGTCACCGTGCTCCGCGGCGATCTCTTCGAGAATCGGAGCGATCATCCTGCAGGGACCACACCACGTCGCCCAGAAGTCGACCAATACCGGCTTGTCACTCTGCAGGACGTCAGCCCTGAACGACGTGTCGGTGACGGTCACGGTGTTACCGGCCATGTCTCTCTCCTCGCGGCTCACGAATGGGGCAGGAATTTCGGTTGGGCGGATCAGCTCGTGCCGACCGCGGTCGCCACGGGTTCCACCAGCGCCGAAGCGTGCTCGGCGAGCCAGCGTTCCGCGTCGATGGCGGCGGCGCAACCTGATCCTGCCGCCGTGATGGCCTGTCGGTAGGTCCGATCCACAAGGTCACCCGCGGCGAACACCCCGTCGACAGTGGTACTGGTGAAAGGAGCCTTGACCCGCACGTACCCGGCCTCGTCCAGCGCGACCTGATCGCGGACCAGTGCGCTACGCGGGTCGTGGCCGATGGCGACGAACAGGCCGGTAACGTCGAGCACCGACTTCTCGCCGGTCCTGGTGTCACGCATACCGACGCCGGTGACGCTGTTCTCCCCGAGGACCTCGAACACCTCGGCGTTGAGCCGCCACTTGATCTTGTCGTTGGACTTGGCGCGCTCCAGCATGATCCGTGAGGCCCGGAACTCCTCCCGCCGGTGCACGATCGTGACGCTGCGCGCGAACCTGGTCAGGAAGGTCGCCTCCTCCATCGCCGAGTCCCCACCGCCGACGACGGCGATGTCCTGGTCGCGGAAGAAGAACCCGTCGCACGTCGCGCATGATGACACTCCGCGGCCGAGTAGCCGCTGTTCACCGGGTACATCCAGGTACCGGGCTGCGGCGCCCATGGCGAGCACCACCGCACGGGCCGAGTAACGGACCCCGTTCGCGGTCACCTGTTTGACCTCGCCCGCGAGGTCGACGGACTCGACGTCCTCGGCACGCAGTTCGGCGCCGAACCGCTCGGCCTGCCCGCGCATCTGCGCCATGAGATCGGGGCCCATGATGCCGTCGGAGAAGCCAGGATAGTTCTCCACCTCGGTCGTGGTCATCAGTGCGCCGCCGTACTGGAAACCCTCGAAGACCAGCGGCTCCAGCTGGGCTCTTGCCGCATACACCGCGGCGGTGTACCCCGCGGGGCCGGACCCGATGACTATCAGGTTCCGGACACCTCCTGGTTGCGCGACCACTGGCACGACCTCCGTCTCGTATCCGTCCAGGACGCCCCTTGGTTCGGCCGGACGCTTATTGTCAACGTGATCGTAGGTGTCCAGATTCCGTCGCCTTGCCCGGGAGTGACCCGGGCGACAGCCGTCGGCGCGGTCCGGCGCGGCTCACCAAGAGACGACTGGTCAGCCGCCGATGTCACTCTTCGCGATGAGCCCTGGGGTCGCGGCCGAGCAGGTCGGCTCGACCACGAGAAGGTGGTACCGCATGGCCTTACCGGTCGGCAGAAGGATCATTATCCCTGGTCGGCTGTCGACACTGACCTGGCGCACACCGAACGGAGTCGCCTGCGGGTCCATACCGTTGGCACGCAGGCACTCGGCCAGCTTGCCGGGCGTGTTCAGGGGGCCGTAGTCCCGCGCGCCGAGCACCCGGGGCACCGCGGACTGGAGTTGGTCGCCCCGGAGCGCGAGCGGACCCGAGGACGGCCCGGGCTGGTCGGTTCCGATCGACGGATTGGCCTGGGGAACGCCGGTTACCGGAAGCACGCCCGGTGTTACCACCACCGCCACGCCAACGACCACGGCCGCTGCGGCGAGCAAACCGGCACCCCAGCCGAGGCGCCGATTACGGCGGCGACGGGCCGCGGCGAGGTCGGCGACAGGAGCGGCAGGCGTACGCTCCGCAGCCGCCGCGGCAAGAGCGGCGTCAATCCGGGCCGCGACGGCCGCCGGCATCGGCACCGGCGGCAGGTTCGCGAGGTCGGCCTGTGTCGCGTCGAGCGCCGCGAGGACGGCGCGTGCCTCGCTGTCGCTGTCCACCAGTGCGCGCAACGTCGCCGCGCGCCTGTCGTCCAGCGCCCCGCCGTGTAGCTCCGCAAGCAGGTCGACCGACCACGGCGGCCCCGCATGCCGCTCATCCATGGCCATCGGCCCTCCTGTGGCGTCGCTCGAATACAGCCTGTCCGTCACCTGGGACGTTCGCATCTGCACTCGGGTTCCGCAGGTGCCCGAGAAGTTTGGCCAACTTCACCCGGCCCCTGGCGCACCGGCTCTTGACGGTGCCCTCGGCGATGCCGAGCAGCTTGGCTGTCTCGGCCACCGTGTATCCCTCCACATCGACCAGCACGATCGGGACGCGCTGCTCCTCGGACAACTCCGCGAGCGCGTCCTGCACCACCAGTCGGGTCTGCAGGTCCGAGACGGCATCACGGGGGACTGCCGGTTCACCGACACCTGAGTCCGGCAGCGGTATGGTCGGGCGGACCTGGCGGCGCCGGATCCTGTCGAGACAGGCGTTCACCACGATTCGGTGCATCCAGGTCGTCACCTGGGATTCGGCACGAAACGAGCTGGCCGCGCGGAACGCCGAGACGAATGCGTCCTGCAGGGCGTCGGCCGCGTCGTCAGGATCGCGGAGCGTGCGAAGAGCCACGGCCCACATCCTGTCGCGATGCCGCCTGACCAGCTCTGTGAAGGCGTTCGGATCACCGGCGGCATGTGCCGCCATCAGGTCGGCGTCCGAGCTGGTGGCTGCGGTCACCGGCCGAGGATAGCCGTCCCGCTTCGACCGGGAACACCGTCCCGAACGGAGGTACGTTACTGAAATCTGATCTCGTCGAGTTGGGTGGCGAACAGCCGTCCGCTGTCGCCCAGTTTGGAAACCCAGATCAGGACCCGCTGGCTCGGCTCGGTCATCCGTACGGGGATGGACGTCTCTCCCGACTTCAGCGTCATACTGCCGACCAGCCTGGTCTGGGTCAGTTCCGGGTTGTCGGAGGTGGACGTCCTGATCTCGATCGTGGTGCCCGCGCTCGGTGAACTGATGATGATCTGCCGCAGTCGCACCGGCTGCGCGAAGGTCACCATGAGTCCGACGCCCGGCTTCAGCGACGGGAAGTTGTTCAAGTACCGGTCGGTCTGCCAGGAGGTGTTCGGATCACCGTCGATGGCGAGCAGCGCTCTGTTTGGATTGTCGGCGTCGCTGGCGACGTTGTAGACCGTGGCGCGGAGCGGTTTGACGGGTCCGGTCTCGGCCGGCGGCAGGGTGGCCGTCGAGGAGTTTGCCGGACTGGTCGGTACCACCTGGGTGATCACCAACGGTGGTCCGCCGGTGTTCTTGGCCGAGTCGCTGAAGAAGCCGACCACGGTCATCGTGACCCACCCCAGCACGAGCAGGGTCGCGCCGGCGAGCGCGGTCACCCCGAACGCCAGTTTGCGACTGCGCGCGCGGTCCTTCACCGGGCGCCTCGTCGTCCAGACGACGTTGTCTTCCTGATCGCCTGTTGTCACCAGGGCTGGGCCGGTCTCCGCCTCCGTCTCCACGATCTCGTCGAGTACCCGAAGGATCGCCGCGCCGGTGCGAATACCTCCGACGCTGGTGTCCTCGAGGCTGCGGACGGCCACCGTCGACAGGGCGTGCGGCACGACCGGGTCCAGGCTGCGCGGGGCGATCACGCTGCCGTTGGGATCTGTCGGGGCGGCCGGCAAGCTGTCAGGGCCGCCCGGAAGCGCCCATCTGCCAGTGAGCAGCAGGTACAGGATTGCACCGAGGCCCTTCACATCGTCCCGCGCGTCCGCGTCTGGGTGGGGGCCGGGGAAGGCGAGCCGAAGCTGACCCTCCGGTGTGACGCGGATCCTTTGCGGGTGTGCGGTGCCCAGGACGAGCCCGGCATGGTGTGCGCCCTCGACGGCCGCGGCGAGTGGCTCGAGCAACCTGGACGCGGTGCCTGGCGGCAATGGTCCCTCAGCGACCAAGTCGACGAGATCGGTGCCGTTGGTCCACTCGGCGACCACGATGCCGAGCACACCTTCGCCGGGTGAGATTCCATTGCCGACGCCGAGCACGTCGAGAATCCTGGACACCCCGGGGTGGGCGTAGCTTGCGGCGTGCATGGCCCGGTCCAGGGTTCGCCGAACCCGAGCCACGTCGTCGTCGTTGGCCTGGTCGCCGATCAGAATGGTGAGCGCGACGTCACGGCCGAGCTGGCCGTCCTTAGCCCGCCACAGGTGCGCGTTGCCCGGCTGGTCGTAGCCGGAGTACTTGAGCAACCGGTACCGCGCGTTGCCGACGACTCCGCCCGGCAGCAGTGCTGGCCCCTGCGGCCACGGTCCTTGCTGGCCGCTAGGGGCGAAGTCGGTCGGCCTGCTGCTCACTGCTCCCGCGCTCTCTCCGGCTTCCGTTCCCTCTCTCCGATGAGCGTACGTGAAGACCTTCGATCGGGCTGAGCCTTGAGCCGCGACTCACGAATCAGGTGACTCGACCAGGACGGGATCCTGTTTGCTTCCGGTCTTCTCGGATTCGTTGGGGCGGGCGCGTCGTGTCTTGACGCGCCGGTAGATCCGGACCCCGGACAACCCGAAGAGTGCGACCACGGCGAGCACGGTGATTACCAGGGTGACGGTGCCGTACGCGGTCGAGTACAGCTCGAGCCGGCCGGGCTTGCCGAAGGGGGTGCTCCCGCTCTGGGTGGTCAGCGCGACGTCGACGGTGAACTTGCCCGCCCTCACGACCTTCGAGGTGATCTGCAGTGAGGTGATTTGCAGGTCACGAGGGAAATTTGCGCTGATGAGCTGGGTCGGAATGGTGTCCGGGTTCACCCCGGTCGTGTTGGAGAGCGTCACACCCACCTTGACCTGGACAGGAAGCCTGTTGAACACCCTGACGAGCAGCGGACTGTCCTGTGAAGCCAGGGTGATGGGGATGTTGGGCTGTACGACCCCGATGCCGTCCTGTACCCGCTGGATCAGGGCTGTGGCGTGGCCGAGAGCGGCGTGCGCACCTGCCTCGTCGCTCTGCCACGCTCCGGATCCGCTGCGCATCAGGTCGTCGACGACAGGCGCCATGAACTCGTCGGGCGTC
>JAFAZC010000158.1 GCA_019239965.1 Kutzneria sp.
GACGGTGCGGCCGTTGCTGATGATGCTGACCCGATCGCACAGTGCCTCAACCTCGGCAAGGATGTGACTGGACAGCAACACGGTCCGCCCGTCGCGGCGTTCCCGTGCGATGCAGTCACGGAAGACCCCTTCCATCAGCGGGTCCAAGCCCGAGGTCGGCTCGTCCAGAATCAGCAGTTCGACATCGGAGGCCAGCGCGGCCACCAGGGCGACCTTCTGACGGTTTCCCTTGGAGTAGGCACGGCCCTTCTTGGTGGGATCCAGGTCGAATCGCTCGAGGAGCTCGGCGCGCCGCCGGGGATCGAGGCCACCGCGCAACCGACCGAGCAGGTCGATGACCTCGCCGCCGGACAACGTCGGCCACAGCGTGACATCGCCGGGCACGTAGGCCAACCTGCGGTGCAGTCGGGTGGCGTCCCGCCAGGGATCACCACCGAGCAGGTCGGCGCGGCCACCGTCGGCGCGCAGCAGACCCAACAGGATGCGGATCGTCGTGGACTTGCCTGCCCCGTTGGGCCCAAGGAACCCGTGGATCTCGCCGGCCGTGACCGTGAGGTCGAGGCCGTTGAGCGCCCGCGTTTTCCCGAAAGACTTGCGCAGGTCCGACACTGAGATGGCGGTCGTCACGGCTGAGAGCCTACAATAGATTCACAACTTTGTGAAACTTGTGACGCATATAGGCTTACGTGGGTGAGTTGATACAGGAGGGATGGGGCGTGAGCCACGAAGCTGCAGCCGGACGTGACAGCGAGGCGGTGTCACGGTTCATCGAACGGTTCGCCCTCGTACTCAGCGAGGCGGGATTCCCGCGGATGCCCGCGCGGGTCTTCGTCGGTCTGCTGATCACCGACTCCGGCCGGCTCACCGCCACCGAACTCGCCGAACTGCTCACTGTCAGTCCCGCGGCGATCTCCGGCGCGGTGCGCTACCTCACTCAGCTCAACCTCATCAGTCGAGAGCGCGATCCGGGATCTCGGCGGGACCACTACCGGGTGCGCGACGACAGCTGGTACGAGGCGGCCATGCGCCGCGAGCAGATGCTCACCCAATGGAAGGACAGCCTCAGCGAGGGCGTCGAGTTGCTTGGCGAGTCGACTCCAGCAGGTTCTCGGTTGACGGAGTCGTTGGTGTTCTTCGAATTCGTGATGTCCGAGCTGCCGGGCATGCTTGCTCGCTGGCGGCTACACAGGGACACGCTCCGCGGTGAGCACGCACGGCCGGGCACGTAACGTCGCCGAGACGAGGGGCGATCAGCCGGCGTCAGACCAACGTGACTGCGGGAGATCCCTCTTCATGCCGAAAACCCTCAACGTCCTGGGAGCCTTCACCGCGGTACTGATCGGTGCCGCAGCATTGAGCGGATGCGATCCACACACTCCGCCGCGCTCCGATGTCAGCACCTCTTCCACCTCCTCGACCGCCTCCAGTTCCCCGACGGCGACAGCCACGCCGACCACGACAACGACGGCCACACCGACAACGACCACGTCGCCCGCGCCTCCTGCCGCGCCCGCCGAGGTCCCGACCCAGCACACCGTCCCAACGCAACACACGGTCCCAACGCAACACACCACGGTGGCCGCACCGCCACCGCCGGCCGCCGACACCTGCGGTGCGGACTCCTATCGCAACGTCGACGGACAATGCATTCGCCGGCCAACGGCTGCGCCCGGACCCCCGGCGGGCGCCACTGCTCAGTGCGTTGACGGAACCTACAGCTCGAGCGCACACCGCCAAGGCACCTGTTCACAACATGGTGGCGTCGCGCGCTGGTTGTGATGCGCCCTACGCTTCACCGATCAGGCACCTATCCGACGGACGCGAGTTATCTTGGTGCGTCGGACAAGGCAGAGCCGCGAGGAGGACGGGCCGTGCGCGAGCTGGATCAGCAGCCGCTTCCAGAGTGTCCCATCGCCCGTTTCCTCGTGGTGCTCGAAGGCCCATGGGCCACACTGGTCGTCCGTGAGCTGCTGCCCGGGCCGAAAAGGTTCACCGAACTGCGGGCGGCGCTCCCCGGGATCAGTCCGAAGACTCTGTCGGCCCGGTTGAAGAGGCTGGAGGAAACCGGGCTGGTGACAAGGACCGCCTATCCGGAGGTGCCGCCTCGAGTCCAGTACGAGCTGACGCCGGCGGGGGCCCGGTTGAGACGTGTGTTGGAGACGATGGCCGAATGGGCCGAGCAGGATCTACCCATCACGACGACCACGTTCGCTGTCCGTGCCACGCCGATGGAGTGATCGAGTTGGCGTGTCGTGCTTCGACCGTCAGTCGCGGGGACCTTCCCGGGCCTGCCCGGGCGTGTTCTCCAGCGCCTGGTGAACGGCCCGCCGGGCGCGGTGCAGCCGTGACTTCATAGCGGCGACGCTGAGGCCGAGCGCGTCGGCGACCATCCGTCCACTGTGCCCCTGGACATCTCGCATGATCAATACTCGCCGTTGGTCGACGGGCAGAGCAGCTATCACCGCCGCCACGCGGTCGGCCTCGAGGCGTTCCATCACCTCGTCTTCGACCGAGCGAACGACGGTCTCCGGAACTGGCTCGTGGCGGCGCGGCATCAGCCGCGCCCGCCGCAAGCACTCGTTGCGGACGATGCGAAACATCCACGACGCCAGTGCTCCGGAAGCACGCAGCGTCCCGATCTTGCGGTACAGGATGATCAGTGCTTCCTGCGCGGCGTCCTCGGCATCTTCCGGCGATGCGCACAACGTGCGGGCGAATCGCCGCACATGCGGGTGGGAGCCGGACACCAACGCGGCGATCGACTCGACGTGCCCCCGCTGTGCGGCGACGATCAGCTGCTCCCCCGGCCAGGTCTGGTCAGCCATCGCAACGGCTCCGCTCCCGCCGCATGAGGACACCAACGGTCATGACGGCCTCCCGTTCCTTGCCGACATTCTCGCCGGCACAGGTATGAGAGGTCTCAGCACGGCCGAAGGATTCACCCGGTCATTCGCGGAGGTAGGTGACGGTGAACGTGTCGCCGTCGGAGATCGCGCCGGTGTGGTCCTGGGCACCGCCACCGCCAGTGGCGTCCAACGCGACCGGGTGGTAGGCGGCCAACCCGGCATCGTTGAAGACCGTGCCGACGAAGGTGGCCTTGCCGAAGTTCGGGTACGACTGAGTTGGCGACTCCAGAATGACCTCGGCGGACGCGTTCGCGCCCTGGTAGGCCTTGTCGACCGACTCCTTCCAGCCCTTGGTGTCATTGAACAGGGTCAGAGTGTAGGTCGTGCCGGTGCGGACCACCCAGGCCCGGAACGAGTCACCGCCGCTGATCGGGTCGTTGTAGTACACGGGTGGGTCTGGGTACATCTGGTGGAAGCCCCGGTAGACGGGCCGTCCCGAGGAGCAGTCGGTCACGATGCCGGTCTGCTCGACCGACTGGCTGCCGTACCCGTCAATGCCGACCCACATCGCGTACAGATCATTGGTCGAGTTGCACGTCGCGGTCGGCACGGCCGAGGTGGTGCGCACCGTCGTAAATCCGGATCCGGTGGCCACGTAGCCGGACCAGTTGCCACCGTCGGCACCGGATGCCGCCGGAGCGAGGTGGGCCCGGCCGACCCCGTGCTGCGGCGCGAAGTCCAATGGGCCGGTGGCGACGGTCGTGGCGGCAAGGGTGGGGATTGAGCTGAGCAGGACTGAACCCATCAGGACCGCAAGTACAGCAGATCGTCGTGTCATGTGGTTTGCCTTTGTGTCAAGTGAAGCAAGCATCCGGGATGGATGACATTGGTCGAACATCACAGTTTCCTCATCCGGCAGCCTTCCAAGTCCACCACGAGCAGCGAGGACGGGAAAACCCATGCCACCAGGCGAGCACGTTGACGCACAAGGAGTCCCCACCTGTTCTGCTCG
>JAFAZC010000190.1 GCA_019239965.1 Kutzneria sp.
CAGCTGATGGCCGGAACTGGTGGGATGGCCGGTCGGCTTGCCGTTCTTCTCGGCTACGCCGTTCCGCTGATGTTCATGCTCTTCCTGTCCTTCAAGTCGCAGCCGGACATGCTCGCCGACCCCGGAAACCTGCTGTTCGTTCCGACACTGGACGGCTACCGATCGATGATCGGCGACGCCTGGCCAGCGATGATGAATTCGTTCCAGATCGCGGCGGGAACCACGGTCGTCACCCTCGCGTTGGCCACCCCCGCCGCCTACGGTCTGGCACGCCGACGGAGCAGAGGGTGGAGCCGGACGGCGGGAGCCGTGCTCGCCGGACTGATCGTGATCCAGATGGTGCCGCAGGCCATAGGAATCCTGCCGCTCTACCAGATCATGGTCGCGTGGGGACTCGCGAACACCATCGCCGGCGTCGCGGTGGCCACCGCGGCCATCCAGATCCCGTTCGCCATCCTGCTGTTGCGGCCCTTCTTCGTGAGCATTCCGATCGAGCTCGAGGAGGCCGCGTCCGTCGACGGTGCCTCATTGGCGACCACCTTCCTGCGCGTCTCGCTTCCGCTTGCCCGCAACGGCATGGTCACCCTGAGCATCATGGTCTTCGTCGCCGGTTGGGGCGAGTTCCTCTACGGCACGACGTTGCTGGCCACGCCGGACGGCTACCCGGTGAGTGCGCTGCTCGCCCAGCAGGAGACCGTTTACGAGACCCTGTGGGGACGGCTGATGGCCTTGGGAGTGCTTATCACACTGCCGATCCTGGCGCTGTTCCTCGTCAGCCAGCGCCGGTTGGTCACCGGAATGCTCGCCGGCGGGGTCAAGTGAACCGCGCCCCCATCCACCCGTGAATCGAAAGGAGCCCGTGAACACCATGATGGCCATCGGTGAACAGACTGGCGGCGGCCGATGAGCGGCCTGCGGATCGGGGTCGTCGGCCTCGGATTCGGCACCGCGTTCCTCCCCCTCTACCTCAGTCACCCCGACGTGCACGGCGTGGCAATCTGCGATGCAGACCCGACCGTGCTGGGCGCAGTCGGGGACCAGCACGCGATCGAGGATCGGTTTGACACCCTGGAGGCGATGCTGGCTGACGACACGATCGATGCCGTGCACATCGCGACACCGGTCCGTTTCCACGTCGAACATTCCGTCGCCGTGTTGAACGCGGGCAAGCACTGCGCCTGTGCGGTCCCGATGGCCACCGACTTCGAGGGACTCAGGCGCATCATCGGTGCCCAGCGGTCATCGGGGCGCAACTACATGATGATGGAGACCATGGTCTTCGGTCGCGAGTTCTTCTATGTCCGCGATCTGTACGAACGCGGTGAGCTCGGGCCACTGTCGTTCCTGCGTGGCATGCACATCCAGAACCTCGACAACTTTCCCCGTTACTGGTACGGATACCCGCCGCTGACCTACTCGACCCACGCGCTGTCGCCGTTGCTCGCGCTCAGCGGGGCACGCGTGGTAAGGGCCACCGCGCTGGGGTCGGGGCGACTCACGCCCGACAGGATGGGTGACTTCCCCAATACGTTTCCGACCGAGAGCGCGCTCTTCCGGCTCGACCGCGACGACCTGGCCGCCGAAGTCACCGTGTCGTTCTTCCAGTTCGGGCGCGCCTATCAGGAGGGCTTCCACGTATACGGGCAGGATGCCGGAGTGGAGTGGCCGCAGACCCATGAGGGCGACGACCTTTCGGTGTTCCGGCTCGAACCGGTCCGCGGTGGGCATTGGGGGCGGAGCGCGCGAATGGAGCGCGTGCAGCCGCCCGATCGCGCCGACCTGCTGCCGGCGGAGCTGGCCCCGTTCACGCACCGACACGAATGGACTCCGCCTGGCGTTCGGGAGCCGATCACCGTGCACAGCGGCCACAGCGGATCGCATCCCCATCTCGTACACGAGTTCGTCAGCAGCATCGTGCGCCACAGGCGGCCGTTGGTCGACGCCGTCACCGCCGCGGCCTGGACCGCGCCCGGCATCGCCGGCCATGCCTCGGCCCTGCACAACGGAGACGCCGTCGAGGTCCCCGACTTCGGCGCCTGAGGACAGTGTCACCACGGGACGGCGTCCTCAGCGATAAAGACTCCGGTCGGCGTGTCAGCCAGGAGGGCCTGGCGGGCGACGCTGGCCCCACCTTCCTCGGCGCTTCGAATCCCACGGTTGCCGTTGAGGTCGGTGGCACAGAAACCCGGGGAGACCGCGTTGACCCTGATCTGACTGTCGTGTAACTCAGCCGCGTACACCAGAGTGATCGCGTTCAGTGCAGCCTTCGAGGAGTTGTAACCGAGCAGGAGCGCGTTCTGGGCCGTCAGCGTTGCCTGGTCGGTGAGGAACGAGACGGTGCCGAGCTCGCTCGACACGTTGAGGATCGGCCCTGCTTCGGACCTGCGCAGCAGCGGCAGCATCGCGTTGGTCACCGCGACGACGCCGAACACGTTCGTTTCGTAGATCGCACGCAGCACGGCGACTGGCAGTCCGCTCGGCCGGTGTGGCCGGTCGAGCGAGACTCCCGCATTGTTGATGAGAATGTCCAGACGCCCGAACTCGGTGTCGACGTATGCGGCGGCGGCCTCGACGGTGGCGAGGTCGGTGACATCGAGTCGCACGCACCGTGCGTCGATCCCCTCTTCGGACAGGTCCGTGACCGCCTTCATGCCTCGTTCTGGGTCGCGGGCGCCCACAAACACGACGTGGCCCCTTTTGCCGAGTTCACGGGCGGTCGCGTAGCCGATCCCCTTGGTTGCGCCGGTGATGAGCGCGATCTGCTGACTCGCTGTGCTTGTCACGGGACTACGGTTGCGGACACCATCGGTGGTCGGAAGAGCCCGGCGGAAGCTGGGACCGGCGATCCCTGGCACCGACGGGCGTGATGAACCATGCTGTCTGTGTGACCCAAGTGGACAGAGCAGGGCTGGCTGACTTCCTCCGCAGCCGCCGTGCTCGTGTGCGACCGGCCCACGTGGGCTTGGACGTCGGCCAACGTCGCCGCACACCGGGGCTGCGGCGGGAGGAGGTCGCACGGCTGGTCGGCATGTCGGTCGACTACTACGTTCGACTGGAACAGGCCCGCGGCCCGCGACCGTCCCGGCAGATGCTCGGCGCGATCGCGAGGGCACTGCGGCTGTCCGATGACGAGCGGTCCCACCTGTACTACCTGGCGGGCGAGGTTCCCGGACCGCCGACAGGTCCGCAGCAAGACGTACGGCCGGGCGTGTTGCACCTGCTTGACCGGCTTAACGACACGCCTGCACTCGTGGTGGACGCCAAGTACGACGTGCTCGCCTGGAATCCGCTCGCGGCCGCCCTGATCACCGCCTTCTCCGCGTTGCCGCCGGACGAGCGGAACGTCATCTGGCGGTTCTTCACCGATCCAAGTGCGCGGGCCCGGCACGACCCGGAGGGGGCACGGCGGTTCGCCAGTGAGTCGGTGGCCGACCTGCGTGCCGCGGCGGCCCGATATCCGGACGACTCCGGTATTGGCCAGCTGGTCAAGCGGCTGCTGGCCAGCAGTGGGGAATTCGCCGCGCTCTGGACACGCCACGAGGTGCAGGTTCGGCGGTCGGCACGCAAGCAGCTGCACCACCCGGCGGTCGGATGGTTGGAACTGGACTGTGAGACGCTGCACGTTCCCGAACGCGACCAGTGGATCGTCTTCTATACCGCGCCTCCGGGTTCACCTTCGGCCGAGGCGCTGCGATTGCTCGCCGTCGTTGGCACGCAGGAGCTCGGCGATACCGGTGAGCATCTGGCGATGCCCGAGGAAACACACATCCGCGGCGATGCTCCGTCTGGCAACGGATGAAGCCACACTGAACGGCATCGCCCGCTTGGCTAGCGGCAGGTCTCGATGGTCTGTCGGACTCGCGGACGCGCGCACCGCAAGTAGGCGTCGATTGCCGCCCTGTCGGCGGTGAGTTCCTCGATGCGATGCTGGATGCGCTCGCGTTCACGCTCGAGATTGGCCAGCGTTTGCGGCGCCACGACCTGCATCTGAGTGGTCCCCGGGCGGTCGAGACACGGAAGGATGTCGCGGATGATCCGAGTGGGAATCCCGGAGTCGAGCAGCCCACGGATCTTGAGCACCCGGTCGACCACGCCGTCACCGAAATTCCGGTATCCGTTGCCGTCTCTTGTCGGTCGCAGGAGGCCCTGCTCCTCGTAGTACCGCAGCAATCGGATGGATACCCCGGTGCGCCGCGCCAGCTCCCCGATCCGCATGTGTGCCACCTCACCGGCATTCCTGTTGACCCTCACACCTGTGTGACCCCCTCAGGGTAACCAGATGACTGCGAACACCGGCTCTTCGCCGGACATGGCGTTTCCGTTCGGTGCCCTTCTGGCTCTGGCCGCGGTTGTCTTCGTTGGCTGCCTCACCGAGACGCTGCCCGCTGGCGTGCTGATCAAGATGAGCGCGGATCTGCACGTGCCGGTGTCCCAGGCCGGCCAGTCCGTCACGGTGTACGCCCTGGCAACCGCGATGACGTCGATGCCGTTGACCATGCTGACTCGACATGTGCCACGACGTGCGCTGTTGTTGTCATTGGTAGTTGGTTTCGCCGTAGCCAATGCGACAACCGCGGTCTCGCCCGCGTACGGGGTGGTCCTCGTGGCCAGACTCGTCGCCGGAGCGGTGGCCGGGGTGATGTGGGCGATGATTCCCGGTTACGCGATGCGGATGGCACGTGGGCCAAGCGCGGGGAGGGCGTTGGCGGTTGCGATGATGGGAACACCGTTAGGATTCGCTGTCGGCATGCCCGCCGGAACAGCGCTTGGCGATCTCGTCGGCTGGCGCTGGTGTTTCGCCGTCGTGGCTGCCGTCGCCGCGGCTCTCCTCGGATGGGTGCTGTGGCGGGTCCCCGCTCTTCCCGGTGGGGGCGTGGGACGTCGTCCATCAGTACGGACCGTTTTCGCCGTCCCCGGGTTCGCGGCGGTGTTGATGGCGACTCTCTTCTTCGTTCTCGGGCACAACGTGCTCTACACCTATCTCGGTCCAGTACTCGCACAGGCGGACAGAGCGGAGCCGCTCGGATCGGTTCTGCTGGTCTTCGGTGTCTTCTCGGTGCTCGGAGTGGTGGTGGCGGGGACCACGATCGACAGGTGGTTGTGGCCGCTGGCACTCGTGTCGACGGCGGCCTTTGGAGGCGCGGCCATGGTGATCGGCTCGGTGGTGGATCGATCACCGCTGCTGTTGGTCGCAGCCGCTTTGTGGGGGACGGCTTTCGGAGGGGCACCAACGGTCTTTCCCGCGGCGACGGCCAGAATCGCCAACGAGGGTTCTGACATCGCCCAGTCTCTGACGATCGCCGTCTGGAACCTCGCCATCGCGGGTGGGGCCTTCCTCGGCGGATTCGCTCTGGAGCTGGCCGGGAATGCCGCCGTTCTTCCGTGGCTGGCTGTCGTGCTTGCCGCTGGGGCACTCGTGGTGATCGTCGTCTCCCGCCGGTCCGGATTTCCCGAGGAGGGTGGCACAGATCATTGATCGAGCCGATCCTGGATGGCGTCGAAGAATACGGTCTTGGCGATGGTGTAGGCGTCGTTGTTCTGATCACCGGAATGAGCCTCAACGAGACGCGCCTTGAGGCGCTCGTAGTCCTGCCGTGCCTCTGAGTCGGCCCTGAGCAGGTCCCGGAACCGGATCGTATACCGCCACCAGGGAGAGCCGATCTCGCGGACATGGAGAATGACACGTTGTCCCGGGTCTGCCGAGGCGAACAGCCGTTTGTCCCAGCACGCGTCCGGGCCGTGGCCTGTGCCGCGTGGAGTGTCGCGCAGGACACCAGGTGAGTCGGGTGCCACCGTTGCGACGTCGATGAATCCGCATTGGAACACGGCTTGGTCGAGGCCATGCAGCTCGTCGAGCGAGGCAACGCCGAGCTGGAGATCGATGAACGGTTTGGCGGACAGGCCCGGCACCGATGTCGAGCCGATGTGCTCCCAGCGGAATTCCCCTGCCCGTCCGAGGTGTGCGGTAGCACGCCTCAAGCGTCTGATCAGACGGTTGGCCGTTGTCTGCCACGTCGGATCCGAAGCTGACAATTCAGGCGCTCCAGCGCGTGCGAACTGCTGGTCTGCGAGATTCTGGGCGAAGGGGGCCAGCCGCGTCTGCCACAGGTGTCGGATTGAGCGGTCACGTTGTGTGTCGGAACCGTGGACAAGCACCACGTCGGCCCAGAAGGAGAAGGCTTCTCGGTGTGCGAGGCCGGCTGAGTCGGTGACCGCGACGACGAACGCGGCGGGTTCCTGTCCAGTGTCCAGCGCGCCCGGGTTCGGCACGGCCTTGACGTGCGCCTGTTGGCCGCGGTCCAGCTCGGTCAGGAGCGCAGCGACTCGGTGCCCAAGCTCAGTGTGCTTCGCCACGACGTCGATTGTCAGCATGCCGCGAATCTAACGCGGTTCGCGCCGAGGAGAACGGCATGAGTGAACCCGCAGCGAACCATGAGCACCACAGTGCACGGTGAGCCTCATAGACGATCGCAACGTCGGAGAGGACAAGACCGGAATGAGTGTGAACCGAGCGCCGCTCACCGTGATCGGGCTGGGCCCGATGGGCCAGGCCATGGTGCGGAGATATCTGGACAGTGGTCACGAGGTCACTGTGTGGAACCGGACGCCGAGCCGGGCTGAGGGCCTCGTGGCCGCAGGGGCGATCCGGGCGGCCACCGCCACCGAGGCCATTGCCGCGAACGAGCTTGTGCTGCTCAGCCTCACCGACTATCCGGCGATGTACGACATCCTGGGCGATGCGGGTCAGGCGCTCGCCGGGCGGATCGTGGTCAACCTGAGCTCCGACACGCCGGAAGAGACCAGGAAGGCGGCGACATGGTTAACCGAGCGCGGGGCCGAGCTGCTCGTCGGCGGTGTCATGGTGCCAGCCACGCTGGTGGGCTCCGCGGCCGCTTCCGTGTTCTACAGCGGACCGCGGAGGGTCTTCGAGGAGCAGGAAGACACTCTGCGGGTCATCGGAAAGCCGGACTTCCGAGGCGAGGATCACGCACTGGCTCAGCTGTATTACCAGGCCCAGCTGGACGTCTTCCTCACCGCACTCGCGGCTGTCCTGCATGGTTTCGCGCTGATGGCCTCGGCGGGAGTGTCCGCGGAGACGTTCGCGCCATACGTCACCGACAACGTCAACTCGTTGGCGATGTACCTGCCAGAGACCGTGCGCAACCTCGCCTCCGGGCAGCATCCGGGCGAACTGGCCAACACATTCATGATGGGAGCCACGGCAGCCCACGTCGTTGGCGCCAGCGAGGCGGCGGGGCTCGACACCGCACTGCCCAAAGCGGTGCTGTCGCTGTACCGCCGGGCGATTGACGCGGGGTACGGCAGGGACCGCTGGACCGCCCTCTACGAGGTGATCACCAAGGGGCGGCGACGGTCGGCAGGTGACACGCGGAACTGAACTCGGCCGGTGGGCCGCGCCGCCGAGGCGGCTTCGCGACGATGTCGTATTTCCGCCAGCGCGGGCGGCGGTCATCGACGATGCTTGAACCATGTACGAAGACGTCGAGCGGTGCGTGCGTGCGGTTCGCTCCAAGGACGCCCGCTTCGACGGCTGGTTCTTCACCGCGGTGGTGACCACCGGCATCTACTGTCGGCCGAGCTGTCCCGTCGTGCCGCCCAAGGTCGAGAATATGCGCTTCTACCCGAGCGCAGCCGCGGCACAGCAGGCCGGGTTTCGGGCGTGCAAGCGGTGTCGGCCGGACGCCAGTCCCGGCTCTCCACAGTGGAACGAGCGTGCCGACCTGGTGGCTCGGGCGATGCGGCTGATCGCCGACGGGGTCATCGACCGCGGTGGTGTCGCCGAACTCGCCGTGCGGATGGGGTACAGCGTGCGGCAGATCCAGCGGCAGCTGCTGGCCGAACTGGGTGCGGGACCGCTGGCCCTGGCGAGGGCACAGCGCGCCCAGACCGCACGGCTGCTGATCGAGACCACCACCGTGCCCATGGCCGATGTCGCCTTCGCCGCGGGGTTCGCCAGTGTGCGGACGTTCAACGACACCGTGCGTGAGGTTTTCGGGTGTCCTCCGAGTGAGCTGCGGACCCGCGCTGTCCGACTACAGCCGGCCGTCTCCCCGGGCTCACTGGCGCTGCGTCTGCCGTTCCGGCGGCCGCTGTGCCCGGACAACCTGTTCGGGCACCTTGTGGCCACGGCCGTGCCCGGGGTGGAGGAATGGCGTGACGGCGCCTACCGCCGCACGCTGCGCCTGCCGTACGGACGCGGCATCGTCTCGCTGCGGCCGCTGCCCGAACACGTGGACTGTCGGCTGTCCCTGACCGACCTGCGGGACCTGTCCACGGCGATCGCCCGGTGCCGGTGGTTGCTCGACCTTGACGCGGATCCGGTGGCGGTCGACGATCTGCTGCGCGCGGACGCGCTGCTCGCCCCGTTGGTGGACAAGAATCCGGGGCGCCGGGTGCCCCGCACCGTCGACGGTACCGAATTCGCGCTGCGCGCCGTACTCGGACAGCAGGTGTCCACCGCCGCGGCTCGTACACACGCCGCCCGGTTGGTGGCCGCCCACGGTGAGCCGGTGTCCGATCCGGCTGGTGGCCTTACCCACCTCTTCCCGGACGTGTCCGCGTTGGCCTCGCTCGACCCAGCCGACCTCGCCTTGCCGCGGGCACGCCGCACTACCATGACCACGCTGATCGCGGCGGTTGCCGACGGCAGGGTCGATCTTCGCATCGGCGGGGACTGGGACCAGGTCCGTGCCCGACTCGCCGAACTGCCGGGGTTCGGCCCGTGGACCGTGGAGACGGTCGCCATGCGTGCGCTCGGAGATCCGGATGCGTTCGTGCCCACCGATCTGGGGATCCGACATGCCGCCCGTGCGGTGGGCCTTCCCGCGACGCCGATGGCGCTGACCCGGCGCGCCGCGGCCTGGCGACCCTGGCGGGCGTATGCGGTGCAGTACCTGTGGGCCACCGGCGAGCACGCGATCAACCGTCTACCAGCCTGAGAAAGGATCACCAGTTGTCGCATCGCGTGCACACCGTGATGCGCAGCCCTGTCGGCCCGCTCACCCTCGTCGGTGTCGACGGAACCCTGACGGGCCTGTACATGAACCGCCAGCGACACCGTCCGTCCGAGGACACGTTTGGTGTAGCAGACCCAACGCCGTTCCGCCGGGTTATCGGCCAGCTGGAGGAGTACTTCGCCGGGCAGCGAACCGAGTTCGATCCGCCGGTCACGATGTTCGGAACCCCGTTCCAATGCACCGTGTGGGCCGCTCTGCGCACGATTCCCTACGGCGAGACCGTGTCCTACGGCGAGTTGGCCGAGCACATCGGGCGACCGACCGCGGCGCGAGCGGTAGGCCTTGCCAACGGCAAGAATCCGATCGGCATCATCGTGCCCTGTCACCGCGTCGTCGGCGGCAACGGTGGTCTCACCGGCTACGGCGGTGGCATCGACCGCAAACGATGGCTGCTCGACTTCGAGCTCGGTGTCGCGCAAGCGGAGAGGAAAACGATGTACTGATCGAGCACCAGGGTGTCGGCCGCGACCATCGACCCGTCGGTGTACATCGCACCCAACGCCGTCGTCAGCGGCGATGTCACGGTCGGAGCGGGTAACCGCATCCTCTTCGGTGCCGTCGTGACCACCGAGGGAGGACCGGTGGAGATCGGTTCCGACTGCATCGTGATGGAGAACGCCGTGCTGCGCGGTCGACGGCGTTTTCCGTTGCGGCTTTGCAACCACGTGCTGGTTGGGCCGCATCTATATCTGAATGGCGTGTTCGTCGAAGACGATGTCTTCCTCGCTACGGGGGTGTCCGCGTTCCCAGGCGCTCATATCGAGCGAGGAGCGGAGGTTCGGATTAACTCGGTCCACGTCAACAGCCGCGTGCTCCGTGACGCGGTCGTCCCGATCGGATGGATCGCTGTCGGTGCCCCGGCCGAGTTCTTCTCTCCCGAACGCTACGACGAGTACTGGCCCAAGCTGAAGGCTCTCGACTTTCCCGGCACGGTGTTCGGCATTCCCCGTGCCGAGCTGACAATGCGGAAACTGACCGCCGGGTATCTCGAGGCGTTCGGTGCGCACGCCCATGACACTGTGGTCGGTGAGGCGCCCTGAAGAGCGTGGCTGGCGGCGGTGTCGTTCACCCCGACTTCGGTCGTCCAGGATTGGCGGCCGAATCCAGGGCACCGAGCAACGCGCCGAGGCATATCTCGCGAAGCTCGACACGGGCGAAGGTCCCGTATGCCAGCCATTCCACACAGATCGTGCGGACGAACACCAGCCAGGCCCGCAGAATGGCCGACACGACTTCGCGGCGCTGGTCGGGCATCAGCCGCCGTCGCGGTCCCATACCGGGAATACTAGTTGGCGGACATCTCACTGCGGCTCGCTGGCCTGGTGCCCCAATGCCAGTTCCTCGATCAGCCGGGCGGCCGGCAACTGAGCGTCCGACATGCGCACGGCGCGTGTACGTTGCAGCTCAAGCACGTCGTAGTAGGCACCCTTCCCGATCTCCTCGGCTCCCACCGAAGCGGCCGTAGGACTCATCATCTGCGCATCGAGCAACTCACCGCCAGCGGCCAACATTCGCGCCAGGGTGTCGAGTACGGCCACCTTGCCCGCATGTGACTGGACAAAAAACGCCGACTCCCAGCTGAAGATGCCGCCCACCTGCACGCCCATGCTTCCACCGACGAGGTTTTCGTTCTCCCAGACTTCAATGCTGTGGGCGTAACCTCGTCGATGCAGCTCCAAGAACGCCTCCGCCATACGGTTCGAAAGCCACGACTCGGCTCCACGCTCTGGACCGCACTTCTTCACGACGCTGTCGAAGCACCGGTCGACAGTGGTCGTCCAGCCTTTCTGGCGGATGACTCTGCGAAGTGTCTGGCCGGCCTTGGCACTGTGTCGGCTGATCACGGCCCTCGGATCGCGCGACCACCACGTCAGGGAGAAGTCCGGGTTTCCAGGCGACATGCTCCGGATGGTTCCATCTCGCAAGGATTCACCGAAGCGGTCCTCGAAGAGGTCATCGAGCTCTTCCTGAATCGGAGGATATGGATAAAGTCCGTTCATGTAGGCTGAGATGAGTGTGTCGGGGTTCAGGTCCGCACCAACGGCCACCGGTCCAACTCCCGGTGAGTTTCTCCAGTCAACACTGTCCCAAATGCTGCCCTCGTTCATGTGCTGACCTCCGCTCGTTGGGTGACGAAAAGGGATTTACTCGTTGATTCGACGTGGTTGGGATGGAGGATCAGCTCACGTCCGCTAGGGTCTGTCTGGACATGCTCCGCACATCGCGGAGAAGCATTACCGCAATCGTTGAGAGCGTGATGAACAGGCTGATCACCACAAGACTTGGCTGCAATCCGAAATGCTCTTCAAGTGGGCCCGCGATAACTCCACCAAGCGGCGCGAAAGCGATTGAACAGAACATGTCGTAACTCGCTACCCGCGACATCTTCGCCTGGGATACCTCCTGGCGCAGCGCGGCCAACCAGCATACCCCGTAGATTTCATCACCAACCCCACCCGCCAAAGACGCCGTCGCCGCTAACGGAAGTGGAAGACCGAAGATCAAAGCGCACGGCAGCAGCACGAACAGAAGGCTTGCCGCGTTTCCGAACAGCAGAAGCTTCCTCGGCCTGAGTCTGGTCATCGCCAAGCCGCCGATCATGAAGCCGACAGTCTGAAATGTCAGCACCAGCCCCCATCCGGCTGCGCCCCAGGGGCTGGATCTGGCGTATATAGGTCCCAGTACGCCCATGAAACCCACGACCATGGCATTAACCAGAGACATCTGAAGAACCATGGCCCAGAGCCAGCGAAAGCGTATGAACTCTTGCCATCCTGTACGCATGTTCAGCCAGAGGTTCTCCCTCTTGTCAACATTGGCAACCGCTGGAAGCAGCAGTCCCAGGCGCAGGATAGCGGCGGGGACGAAAACGATGCCACAGCAGATAAGCCCCAGCGCTGGGCCGCAGAGGGCCACTATGCCACCGCCGATCCCGGCGCCAATGATTTGCCCAGAATTCTGAATGAGGCGCAGTGTGGCCAAAGACTTTTCCGGGTTCTCTGCATCAATGATCTGCAGATTCGCTGCCTCGGCCGCCGGATAGTAGAAGGCGGTGGCAGTGCCAGCCGCAAAGGACAGGGCGCACATGACGACAATGTTGTGCCAGCCTTGCTGTAGCGCCAGCCCGAAACACATGAACGAGACGGCACTGACCAGATTGGACGCGACCATCATGGACTTGCGTGAAATGCGGTCGCCGATCGCGCCAGCGTAGAGGACAAACACGATGACAGGAGCTGTCCGCGCAGCAGTGACAAGCCCCACGTCACTTGCCGAGCCGCCGGCCTGAAGTACGGCGAAAGCGAAGGCGATAGGTCCGGCGTTGATACCTATCGTTGAAATCGCCGTACTGAATGCCTGGATGCGAAAATTCCAACTGGCCCAGGCTGGGAAACTCGCCACCCTTGCCTGCCCTTCCCCCCTCGGTTGGCCATGTCAGCAACGGTTGACCGGAGTTTACGGTAGGGGACAAGCCTCCAGCCTGACCAGCGAGACGGTCCCGTCAGCCTGGAGGCCGTCAACGTTCACCGGGCCGCGACATGCCGAACGACAACCACGGCACCGAACACAGTTGACCTCACTCGACGCGGACGAACCGCTGTCGAGGATGAAGGGCACGTGGATTTGCCTGGTCGAGCGCGACGGCTGATCAAAAACGGGCCAAGCTTGTGCACAGTTGACATCAGAGTGTTCTTGGGATCGGGCCGGACGGTCCCATGCCTACGGGGTGGTTCGCGCATTGAGTGCGGCGGCGACCCCCATGGTCACTTGTTGATCCCTTTGGCGTCGACGAACGCATGGTTGGCACGCGCTTTCCGTTAAGAAAACTGAGTGTGATATACATCACATTCAGTGTTGTGGATCGGGTTGCGTGCATGAGGATGCTGTCCGGGTAGGGGGCTCAGGGTTGATGTGTTCCTTCGATTTTTTGCGGATTCAATAGCATCGTCGACGCGCGTTTATTGGCGCTCTCGGGGTGATGTGCATGATTCGCGGTGAGATTTATGACGCCTGTTCCACTTTTACACAGCCGTTGTCAACTGAGTGCATTGACAGATCGTTGATCGCCGGGGGCAGTGCCGAACGAGCCGTGTCAACGGAGGCCGTCTACAACTACGTGCGTGAGCGCGAGTCCAACGCTCGCACCTATGCCGACAAGTTGGACCGCGTCATCGAGCGTGGCTCGCTGGCGCGGGTGTGGGATAGCGAGGGGCGGGAGTATCTGGACTGCCTCTCGGTCGCGGGCACGTTGGCCTTGGGGCACAACCATCCCATCGTCATCGAAGCGGTCCTGGACTTCATCGCTTCCGGCCAGGTGCAGCAGGCCCTCGATCTGACGACGCCGGCCAAGTACCGGTTCTTGCGCCAGTTGTTCGACGTCTTCCCCGCGGACTTCGGCGCCACCGCGAAGGTTCAGTTCTGCGGGCCCTCCGGCGCGGACGCGACGGAGGCGGCGGTCAAACTGTTCAAGACCGCTACCGGCAGGCGCACGGTGATCGCCTTCCATGGCGCCTATCACGGCATGACGGCAGGATCCTTGAGCCTGACCGGCAACCTGGTCGCCAAGCGGTCCGTGGCCTCGCTCATGCCGGACACCCATTTCCTGCCCTATCCCGACAGCTATCGCTGCCCGTTCGGCCTTGGCGGGGAAGCCGGGGTGCGGGCCAATCTGCACTATCTGGAGCGCGTTCTCACTGATCCGGACAGCGGCATCACGAAGCCCGCGGCTGTCTTCGTCGAAGCCGTGCAGGGCGAAGGCGGGGTGATCCCGGCACCGCCTTCCTGGCTGCGCGGCCTGCGGGAGCTGACCGCCCGGCTGGACATCCCACTCGTGCTCGACGAGATCCAGACCGGGTTCGGTCGTACCGGCACCATGTTCGCGTTCGAGGAAGCGGGTATCCGACCGGACGCCGTGCTGATCTCGAAGGCTGTGGGGGGTGGTTTTCCCCTCGCGCTCGTTGCCTACGACGCCCGCTACGACGCCTGGTCACCCGGTGCGCACGCGGGCACGTTCCGTGGCAACCAGATCGCCATGGTCGCGGGTGCCACCACGATCTCGGTGATCCGGGACGAGAACCTGGTGCACGCCGCGGTGGCCAAGGGAAAGCTGATCGGCGCCGGACTCGGTGAACTCGCCGATCGTCATCCCGAGATCGGCGATGTGCGTGGCCGTGGCCTGATGTGGGGCGTCGAGATAGTGGATCCGCGGCTGCCTGCCGACGCGTTGGGCGCCCATCCCGCCGATGGCGAGCGCGCCGCCGAAATCGGGCGCCGCTGTCTGGAACTGGGGCTGATCGTCGAACGCGGCGGGCGCCACGGCGCCGTGCTGCGTCTGTTGCCTCCGTTGGTCATCACCGAGGGTGAAGTTGAGGAGATGATTTCGAAACTCGGGATGGCGCTGGTCGCAAAGCCGCAGGGCAGCGGCAGAAGTGGACGGTGAGGGATGGTCTGTTCTCGTTCGTCCGCGCTGGATGACCTGTTTGGCGCACGTCCCGGGCCGTCGGAGGCGGCTCGCGATCATGGCCAGTTACCAGTTCACCAATCACCAATTCCATTTGGGGGGTAAAGCATGTTGAGTGCCGATTACGAGCACGACTTCGACACCGAGTGCGCGACCGCCGGTGAGGCGCCGAGGATCGCCGCCGCGGCGGCGCTGCTGGAGATGGGAGACCGGCTCGGCCTCGTTTCCTTGATCGCGACCGGTGACGAGGTGACCGTCGAGTCGCTGGCCAAAGCCGCGGACCTGCCGGAGTCCGGTGTGGCCGGTTACTGCGAGGCCTTGGAGTCCGCCGCCATCATCGTTCCGGTCGGGACCTCAGGCACGGTGTTCCGGGCGGCGGACGACTTCGCGACAATCCGCCACCAGGCGGGCTTCGTGTCCTGGACGATGAACGCCAACCGGCCGTTCATCGAGAACGCCCGCGCATTTCTCACAGACCCGTCTCGAGGGACTGGCATCGACATGCGCGACGGCCGCGAGGTCGCGGTCAGCTCCGAGTGGATGGGCTCCGTGGCGTTCTACCCGGCCGCGCTGTCCACGATCCTGAGGTCGAAACCGGAGATCGTCGTCGACCTCGGTGCCGGGACGTGCCGCCTGCTGATCGAGATTCTGCGACGGCTGCCACAGAGCCGCGCTGTGGGCCTCGACCTGGACGGGCCCTCCTGCGAGGCCGCACGGCAAGCGGCGGAGGCCGCGGTTCTGGCCGACCGGCTGCAGGTGATACACCGGTCGATCCAGTCCATTGCGGACGACCCGTCACCATTGGAGGGTGCGGATGTCATCCACGGTGGGTTCGTATTCCACGACATGATGCCTGAGGAGGAGCAGACCGCGGACCGCGTGCTGGCCAACTGCCGTGAGGCGTTGCGGGACGGCGGGATCATGGCCATCACCGAGGCCGTCCCGTACCTGCGCAACGAGCGAGAGCGGCGTTTCAGTGCCGCGGTGACGTACTACCACCGGCAGTTCATGAAGCGCAGGCTGCTCAGCGAAGACGAATGGAAGCGCAAGCTCCGCTCGGCCGGGTTCACCCGTGTCGAATCGATCGAGCTGCCTTTCCCCACAGGCCGCCTGTTCGTCGCAGAGCGTTGATCGACTCGACCCGTGGAGACCACATGGCCACGACAGTGAATCGTGGGCCTTCGACCGGCCGGTGCGACCGATGACCGCCTCGAAGGACACCGCGGTGCGCTGCCCGTTCGCGGCAGGTGGGGACGTCGACCTCGTCGACCCCGATCTGTACGGCAACGGCGACCCGCACACGGTCTGGGCAGAGCACCGGCGGACCGCCCCGGTGCGGTGGCAGCCGGTCGGCGCCGACCGGGGTTTCTGGTCGGTGACCAGATACGCGGACATCAGTCGTGTGTTGCGCGAGCACGAGACGTTCAGCTCGCAGCAGGGGACATTGCTGAACCTGCTCGGTGCGGGCGACCCCGCGAGCGGCAGCCAGCTGGCGGTCACCGATCCACCGCGGCACAGCGAGATGCGCGAGCCGCTGCAGCGCGCGCTGTCGATTCGGGCGATCGACCACTACCAGGCCGACATTCGCGCGCTGGTGGCCGGGCTGGTGGCGCCGCTGGCCGACGGCGGTCCGTTCGACCTCGCCGCGGCGATGGCCAGCCTCCCGATGGCCGTCACCGGGACGATGATGGCCATTCCCCGCGAGGACTGGCCGCTGCTGACCAGGGCGGCTACCGCCGCGCTCGCCGCCGACGATCCGGCCTACCAGGTCCGAGGTGGTCCGGAGGCGACGCTGCGCCGGTCGCACCGGGAGATCTTCGCCTACTTCCAGGACGTCGTCACGAGCCGCCGCAAGCACCCCGGTGACGACCTGATCGGCACGCTGCTTGGCATTCGGATGGACGGGCGGGGCCTGAGCGACGGCCAGATCACGGCCAACTGCTACAGCCTGCTCATCGGAGCGATCGTGACGACCCCGCAGGTTGTCTCATCGGCCGTCGCACGGCTGGCGGGCACCGGCGATCTGGACCGGTGGGCGGCCGACCCCAGCCTGATGAACACCGCCGTCGAGGAAGCGGTCCGGTGGGCGTCGCCCACCAACCACTTCATGCGCTATGCGTTGCGCGACACCGAACTCGCCGACGTGGCGATCCGCGCGGGTGACGCGGTGGTCGTGTGGCTGGGCTCGGCAAACCGGGACGAGCGGGTCTTCCCCGATCCGTTCCACTTCGACATCGCACGCAAGCCGAACAAGCACATCGCGTTCGGTGTCGGTCCGCACTACTGCATCGGTCACACGATCGCCCGGGTGACCCTGCGGATCGCGTTCGCCGAGCTGCTCGGCCGGTTCACCGGGTTGGAGCTGGCGGCGGAACCGGTGCGGTTGCGCTCGAACATCATCGCCGGCATCCGTGAGCTTCGGATCACGGGACGCCGGAGACCGGTACCGGCCGCGATCACAGGTTGACGAAAGGGGGGTCATGCGCGCGTTCAATTCCTGGTACGAGGACGCTGGTGTCCGCGTTGGACCGCGCCGGAAACCAGGGGACGACCTCGGGAAGAAGTTCTTCCCGGACCATCTCATCCCGCACCTGGGACATCCGTTGGTGCAGGCCCTGCCCGATGAGCTGCGTCGGTACCTGTCCGCCCAGTACCTGTACCAGTGGCTGAACTTCACCGCGGAGTTCGAGATCGCCGTTGTCGTGCGTGCGACACAGCAGATCGCCGACGGCCGCAGCGGTGTGTCGCTGGAACGGGAACTGCGGCGGGACGCGATGCGGATCTGCGTTGACGAGCAGTACCACGCCCTCCACAGCGTGGATGTCGTCGACCAGGTCGAGAACAGCGCGGGCATTCCATCGTTGCCATACGACTTCGCGCCGTTCCTCGCGCATCTGGACGGCATCGGGGAGAGCTACCCGGGGCACCGCAAGCTGGTCCAGTTGCTGCAGGTCGTCGTGTTCGAAACGCTGATCACCTCGCTCATCGAGGATGTTCCGAAGGACACCGAGGTGATGACCGTCGTGCGGGACACGGTGCGCGACCACGCCGAGGACGAGCGCCGCCACCACGCCTACTTCGCGCTGTTCTTCAAGGAGTTGTGGGCTCAGCTGGACCGGTCGGAGCGAGAGACGGTGTCCCGGCTGCTCCCAGACGTGATCATCAGGTCCCTACAACCCGCTACCCGCTCCGCCCGCGCCGCACTCGGCGTCGCCGGGTTCTCCCCGGCGCGGACCGACCAGATCATCGCCGAGTCCTTCGACCGCCAGTCGGTCATGGCCGGCATCACCATCGCGTCCGCCAAGACGGTGGCGCTACTGGAGCGTTGCGGGGTGCTCGACGTCCCTGGTGCGCGAGAAAGGTTCCAGAATGCAGGATTCACCACTGTCCGCTGACGCCAAAGCCGGACGACCCTTGCTGTCGCTGTCCGCTCTCACCCCGGACGAGCTGGAGTTCGTTGCCGGCCTGGCGTGGGAGTTCGGCCGTGACCCCGGTCGGTTCGCGGGGCTGCTGGCGGGCGCACGGGTCGGGTTGCTATTCACCGCTCCCTCCACACGCACGCGCACGTCGTTCTGGAGCGCCGCGACAACGCTCGGCTGTCACACGATCCACTTCGGACCGGGCGACATCCAGGTGAGTACGGGAGAGACCTGGTTCGACACCGGTTCGGTGTTCGCCACCTACCTGGACGCGGTCGTCGCCCGCACGAACGGGCCGCAGGCGGAGCTGGACGAGATGGCGACCGCGTTGCCCGCCACGGTAAACGCGCTGACCAAAGAGGAGCACCCGACCCAGTCAATCGCCGACCTGTGCGCCCTGCGCGACCACTTCGGCGCCGACACGCGGCCGCGGCTGGCCTACCTCGGGGTACTGAACAACACGGCGCGGTCACTCGCGCAGCTCGTCTCACTGCGGGACGGGATGCGGCTCGACGTCTACAGCCCCGAGGGCCACGGTCTGAGCGATGCCGAGGTCGCCACGCTGAACGAGGCGGCCAAGCGGGAGGCGGTGCGTCAGTTCGACCGCGTTCCGCAGACGCCCGATCCCGTCGACGCCGTCTACACCTGCCGGTGGCAGTCGATGGGGTCCGCGCCCGAGGGTGCGGGCGAGGGATGGGAGAAGGCGTTCCGGCCGTTCGCGGTCACGCGCCACACCCTGCGGCTCTTCGGTGGCGGATCGGAGGCCGTGTTCCTGCATGACCTGCCCGCGAGCCGTGACAAGGAGGCCACCTCCGAGGTACTCGACGGCGACCGTTCGCTGGTGGCCAGGCAGGTCTTCCACAAGACGTCGGCGGCCGCCGCCGCGCTGATGTGGGCCCTGCGCGGGCGTGACATCGGCTGAACCGCCTTCCAGAGCCAACAGACAACGTCGCGAAAGGAGACAACCGTTGCTCGACGAGACCCCGTCCACCGCCGAGTTCGCGGTGGTGGTGAACGACGAGGACCAGTGGTCGATCTGGCCCGCGCACCGCACGGTGCCCGCGGGTTGGACGGCGGAGGGAACCGTCGGTTCCCGCGGCGAGTGCATTGAACACATCGACGCTTCCTGGACCGACATCCGGTCGCGCAGCGTCCGCGACGCAGGCGGTGTGGACAGGTGACCATCCAGTCCTCCGCCACCGACGCCGGGATCGACCCGGCCGGAGCCGGCGCTGTCGAGACGCTCGCAGCGCTTGTCGTGGCGCTGCACCGGCGGTCGCTTGACGAGCGCGTGGTGCTCGACTTGCACCTCGGTGACCGCTCGGGGATCGAGATCGTCGACGTGCCGAACACCGGCACGTTCGCCGGGCTGTGCGGCCGACTGCGTGCGCATGGCGGCGACTCGGTGTCCGGTGATACCCCCGAGCCCGCGGTCCGTGTCGTCCTGCCCGGCACCACGCCCGCCCCGTCCACCTGTCCGGTCGCCGAGCTGCTCCCCAATGGTGACGGCATTCGTGTCCACGCCGGCGATCCGGCGGAGGGCTGGGACGCCGCCGAGGCCGACCTGCTCGCCGACCTCGTCGGCCGGGTGCTTGCCGCGGGTCGGGAGAATCCGCGGGTCCCGGTCACGCGGCTACGGCTCACCCGGCCCGGGGAACCCGCGTTCTGGGGAACCCCGGACGCCCCGGTGCCAGTCGAACGGCTGGAGACGCTGATCGCCAGGCACGCCGCACAGCGCCCGGACAGCCCGGCGGTGAGCTGCGGTGATGTCCGGATCAGCTACCGGGAGCTTGACGAGCGCGCGACCGCGGGCGCCGAGGCGCTGCGCCGGGAGGGCGTCGGCCCGGACGAGGTGGTCGGACTGTTCGCCGAGCGTTCGGCGGAGCGGATCGTCGCCCTGCTCGCGATCCTCAAGGCCGGTGCGGCCTACCTCGCACTGAACCCGGATGACCCGACCTCGCGCCTGGCTGTTCAGCTGCGCGACGCACGGGTGCGGCTCGTGGCCGCCGAGCCCGCGTTCACCGACGCCGTTCCCGGAGGCGTCGCGACGCTCCCGCTCGACGCGCTCGCCCCGCCCGCGGGCACCGCGACCGGTTCGCCGACACCCGTGGCCGCGGGCCCGGACCACCTGGCCTACGTCTGCTACACGTCCGGTTCGACGGGCGTGCCCAAGGGTGTCGGCGTGCCGCACCGTGCCGTCGCACGCCTGGTGCGCCAGCCGAACTGGGTGGATCCGCGCCCGGACGACGTGTTCCTCCAGCTGTCCCCGCTCTCGTTCGACGCGGCGACCGTCGAGATCTTCTCCGCACTGGTGAACGGTGGGCACCTGGTCGTGCTGCCGCCCGGCCGGGTGGAGCCGGACCGCCTGCGGCAGGCCGTGCGGGAGGCGGGCGTCACCGTGCTGCTGCTGCCGACCGGCCTGCTGCACTACACGATCGAGGCCAAGCCCGACACGTTCGCCGGCGTGCGGCACGTGCTGACCGGCGGCGACGTGGCGTCGGCGTCACTTGTGCGGCAGCTGTTCGCGAGCCACCCCGGCATGCTCTTCACCAACGGCTACGGCCCGACGGAGAACACCTCCTACACGACGTGCTGGACGTCGGACGTACCGCCGGTCACGGCGAACGTGCCGATCGGTGACCCCGTCAGCGGCACGTCGGTCGCGGTGCTCGACGAGGACCTGCACGGGGTCCCGGCGGGTGTGTGCGGGCAGCTGTACGCCGCCGGAGACGGCCTGGCTCGCGGCTACCTCTCCAGTGCGGGCGCCACGGCCGACCGGTTCATGCCGCACCCAGACGTGCCGGGGGCTCGCATGTACCGCACCGGCGACCTCGTCCGGCGGGCCGCCGACGGCACCGTCGTATTCGTCGGCCGCGCCGACGACCAGGTCAAGGTCAACGGCTATCGGGTCGAACCGGGGGAGATCGAGGACGTGCTGCTGCGCCAGCCCGAGGTCGCGCAGGCCGCGGTCACGGTGCAGCGGAACAAGAACGGCGCGGCGTCGCTGATCGCCTACGCCGCGCCGGCATCCGCGGACGCCGACCCGATGCTCGGCGCACGGCTGCGCGACCGCCTGCGTGCAGAGCTGCCCGCCTACATGATCCCGACGGCCGTGCTGGTCCGCCCCGGGCTCGCGATCACGCCGAACGGCAAGCTGGACCGGCAAGCACTGCCCGCCGCACACAGGTACCCCCGCAACGTGTGGAACGACTACGTCCCACCGACGAATCCGACCGAGATCGAGTTGGCGGAGACGTGGGGTGCGCTGCTCGGCGTGGAACCGGTCGGTGTCGAGGACGACTTCTTCGAGCTCGGTGGCCACTCGCTGCTCGCTGCGGAGCTGATGGCCAAGGTGAGCCAGGACATGGGGGTGGAGGTGTCCGCCCGGACGCTCTACCTCCAGCCCACGGTTGCCGAGATGGCCGCCGCGATCGAGAACGCCGTCTCGGCGAACGGCGACGGCCGGACGGAGGAGGTGTCCGGGTGAGGGTCACCTCGCGGCGCGGGCGCTGGTTCTTGCGGGAGCCGCGCACCGACGTGTCGGCCAGAGTGTTCTGCCTGCCCTACTCCGGGTGTGGCGCGACGATGTACCGGCAGTGGCCTGAGTCGCGCGATGGCGTGGAGTTCTGCGCTGTCCAGCTCCCCGGCCGGGAGAACCGGATGCGCGAGCCCGCGTTCGACAGCTATGAGCAGCTTGCCGTCGAGCTCGCCGAGGCGCTGCGGCCTCACCTCGACGTCCCGTACGCGCTGTTTGGCCACTGCAGCTCGGCGCTGGCCGCGTTCGAGACCGCGGCGCGGCTGTGCGAGGCCGGTCCCGCGCCCGCCCGGCTGTACGTGTCTTCGGAGGTGGCCCCGCAGGACGGTCCGTACGGCTACTTCCTCGGGCTCGACGACGAGGGACTGTCGCGTGAGCTGGCCGACCTGCTCGTCGGCATGGGGGCGGAGCCGCATCCCGGGCTGATCGAGCTCACGCTCGGCGTGCTGCGCCACGACGTCGACGTCAACAAGCGTTATGTGAAGCCGGATCCGCCCCGGCTGTCGTGTCCGATCACGTCGATCGGGTGGAAGGACGACAGCGGGGTCGAGCCGCGGCTGATGGACGGCTGGTCGCGCTGCGGTGAGACCGAGACGGTGCTGCTCGACGGCGGGCACTACGAGTTCGTCGGGGCGCCGGAGGAATTGATGGACGTGCTGGTTCGGGGAGTCCGATGACGGGTGCGTCCGGCAGCCGTCTGTCCGCGGCCAAGCAGCGCTTGCTCGCCGAGCGCCGGGGGAGTGGCGTGCGTGCGGTCCCCCGGCGGGATCCGGGCATGCTGGTGGAGGCCACGCACCAGCAGCGGGCGCTGTGGTTCCTTGACCGCTACCTGGGTGCCGGCGCGAACTCGGCCTACAACCTGCACCACGCTCTGCGGCTGCGCGGTGACCTCGACGCCGGTGTCGTGCAGGACTGTCTGCGGCAGGTCGTGGCCCGGCACGACGCGCTGCGCACCACGTTCACCGTGGACTCGGACGGCCGGCTACTGCTGCGTGTCGCGCCGCCGCCTCGTCCCGGCACGTTCACGCTGCCGGTCCGTCCGGCCGGGCCCGACCTGGCCGAGACGGTGCTGGCCGAGGCGTCGATCCCGTTCGATCTCGCCTCGGGCCCGCTCTTCCGGCCCGTGCTGTTCCAGGTAGGCGAGCGCGACCACGTGCTGCTGCTCACCGCGCACCATACGGTGTTCGATGGCGCGTCGGTCGAGCTGGTCGAGGCCGAGCTGGCCGATCTCCTCACGGGGCGCGAGCCCGCGGTGCCGCCCATCGGCTTCGCGGACTGGGCGGCCTACACCCATGGTGAGGAACACCGCGCCGCCGTCGCGCGGCGGCTCGAGGCCGCCGTCGCGCGACTGTCCGGCGCGCCGGAGCTGCTCGACTTGCCGACCGACCGGCCGCGTGGCGTGGAGCTGTCCACTGGGGGCGACACGGTGTCGGTCCGTCTCGACGCGGCCGTCGCCGCGCGGTTGCGGGAGTTGTGCCGGACCGAGGGCGTCACACTGTTCACCGCCGTTCTGGCCGTCTACCAACTGCTGCTGTCCCGGTGGTCCGGCCAGGACGACATTTGCGTCGGCATGCCGGTGGCCGGGCGTGGGCGGGCCGAGCTGGCCGGACTTGTCGGGTGCTTCGTCTCGACCGGGGTCGCACGGACCAGGGTGGACGGGCGGCTGACGTTCCGCTCGCTGCTGGCCGAGGCCGCCGAGGCCGTGAACTCCGCGCGGGCGGACGCCGACGTCCCGTTCGACCAAGTGGTCGCGCGGCTGCGTCCGGAGCGGGCGACCGGCTACAACCCTGTGTTCCAGGTGTTCCTGGATGTGGTCACCGATCCCGCCTCCACCGCGGACAGGTGGGGCGGCGTTGTCGCCGAGCCGCTGCCCCTGCCAGTCCGCGAGGCGAAGTTCGACCTCAGCCTCACCGTGGTCGAGCGTGCGGACGGAATGACCGCCGAGCTGACCCACCGCACGGACCTGTTCGACACCGCCACCGCCGCGCGCCTGCTCGACCAGTTCGCGGTGCTGCTGGACCAGCTCACCGCACGTCCGAACGTCCCGATGGCCGACGTCTCGGCACTGTCCGACGCCGAGCTCGCCCGGTGGCGTGCCGACAGCAGCGGAGATGCGGTCGATGTACTTGATGTCACGCTGCCACAGGCCCTCGCCGCGGCGACCGCGACGTGGCCGGAGGCGGTCGCCGTCCGCGCCGGGAACGATTCGCTGACCTATACCGAGCTGGACCGGCGCGCCATCGCGTTAGCCCATCGCCTGGTGGCAACCGGGGCCAAGCCCGGCGCCATCGTGGCGGTCGCCGTGCCGCGGTCACTCGACCTCGCCGTCGCACTCGGCGCGGTGCTGCGCACGGGTGCGGCGTACCTTCCGCTCGACCTCGACCATCCGGCAGACCGGCTGCGCTTCGTGCTCGGCGACGCCCGCCCGGCGTGCGTCCTGACCACGACCGCGTCGGCGCAATCGTTCGCCGGGGCGGACGTCCCGGTCCTGGAGATCGACGGAGCTCTGGACGAGCGGACCGATCAGGAGACGCTGCCCGAGCCTCACGTGCTCGACGCCGCGTACGTCATCTACACGTCCGGCTCGACCGGCCGCCCCAAGGGGGTGGCGGTGCCACACCGGGGCATCGTCAACCGTCTGCGGTGGATGCAGCATGCATACCGGCTCGTGCCGGGAGAACGGGTGCTGCAGAAGACGCCGACAACGTTCGACGTGTCGGCGTGGGAGCTGTTCTGGCCGCTGATCGAGGGCGCCACACTCGTGTCCGCCCCGCCCGGCGCACACCGCGACCCCCTGCAGCTGGCGCAACTCGTGGCCCGCGAGCGGATCACGACGATGCACTTCGTCCCGTCGATGCTGTGGGCGTTCCTGGAAGAGCCGGAGGCCGCACGCACCCGCGAATGCCTGCGCCGCGTGGTATGCAGCGGCGAGGAGCTGCCCGCGGCCGCGGTGGCTCGCTTCGTCGAGGTGCTGCCAGGTGTCGAGCTGCACAACCTGTACGGCCCGACCGAGGCGTCGGTCGACGTCACCGCGTGGGAGTGCGGGCCGGACGACACCGCCGCGGCGCCGCCGATCGGGCGTCCGGTGTGGAACACCGGCGCGCGGGTGCTCGATGAACGCCTCGGCCCGGTGCCGGTCGGCGTGGCCGGGGAGCTCTACCTGTCCGGCGTCCAGCTCGCGTTGGGCTACCACCGGCGGCCGGGCCTGACCGCCGAGCGGTTCCTGCCCGACCCGTGGGGGCCGCCCGGCAGTCGCATGTACCGCACCGGCGACCTCGCGCGGCGGCGCCCCGACGGGGCGCTCGTCTTCCTTGGTCGCGCCGACCACCAGGTCAAGCTGCACGGCCAGCGGATCGAACTCGGCGAGATCGAGCAGGTCCTGCGGGAGCACCCGGCGGTCGCCGCCGCGGCGGTCGTGGTCCGCCGCGACCGCCCAGGGGTGGAACAGCTGGTCGCCTACGTCACCGGCGCCGCTGGCGCGGCCCCGAACGGACCGGACCTGGTCGGACGGATGCGTGCCGTCCTGCCCGCGGTGATGGTGCCGGAGGAGGTGGTGGTGCTCGCCGCGTTTCCCCTCACGGCCAGCGGCAAGCTGGACCGCAAGGCCCTGCCCGCCCCGGCCGCGACCCTGTCATCGGCCAAGCAGCGCCTGCTCGCCGGCCGCCGCGGTCGCGCGGTGGCGCGTGACGCCCGCACCGAGGTCCTGTGCGACCTGGTCGCCCGGCTGCTCGGCCTTGACACGGTCGGACCGGACGACGACTTCTTCCGGCTCGGCGGCGACAGCATCGGTTCCATTCGGCTCGTCAGCCTGGCGCGCCGAGCCGGCCTCGGACTCTCCGAGCGGACTGTGTTCGAGCACCGCACCCCGCGTGCGCTGGCCGCGGCGGCGACCCAGCTCACCCCGGGGACAGGACCGGACTCCGACGACGGCACCGGGGTGGTCCCGCTCACCCCCATCATGCGCTGGTGGCGGGAGGGCGGTGGCCCGGCCGCCGGGTTCCACCAGTCGGTGCTGCTGGACCTGCCGCCGGGGGCGGGGGAGCCCGCCCTGCTCGCGTTGCTCGAGGCGCTGGCCGCTCGCCACGATGTGCTTCGGGCCAGACTGGCCGGCGAGGAGCTGATCGTGCCGCCAGTGTCCGAAGTGGACGTGGCGCCCTGGTTGACCAAGGCCGACGAGCCGTCGATCGCGCCCGGACACCCCGACCCGGCCCACGGCATGGTCCACGCCGTGTGGTCCGAACCGCTCGGGCAGCTCCTGCTGGCCGTGCACCACCTCGCCGTGGACGGCGTGTCGTGGCGGGTGTTACTCGACGACATCGCGGCCGGATGGGACGACGCCATTGCCGGACGTCCGGTGCGGCTGCCTGGCGTGCCGACCTCGTTCCGGATCTGGGCAAACCGGCTCGCGCGGGAGACACCGACACGGCGTGCCGAGCTGGAGGTGTGGCAGCGCGTGCTGTCCGCACCCGAACCGGCCATCGGTCGTCCACTGGATCCGGCGACCGACACCGCGGGCAACGCGCGCGAGTTGGTGCACGAGTTCGAAGCCGGCGCACTGCTCAGCGTTGTACCGGACCGTTTCCGGGCCGGCGCGGACCACGTTCTGTTGTGTGCGCTCGCTTTGGCCGTCCGAGCCTGGCGCGATCGTCGACGTACGCCGTCGCAGGTCCTCCGGGTGATGGTGGAGGGCCACGGGCGGTACGACTTCGCCGAGTTCGACCTGTCCCGTACGGTCGGCTGGTTCACGGTGCGATATCCGGTGGCGCTCGACCTGGCCACCGCGGACAACACGGCGTCGGCGTTGAAGACGGTCAAGGAGCAGGTGCGGGCCCTACCGGACGGCGGTCTCGGCTATGGCCTGCTGCGCCACCTCACCGACCGCACGTTGGCCGCGCTCGACGAGCCACAGGTCGCGTTCAACTACCTGGGCCGGTTCCGGCCCGGTGGCACGGGCAGCCTCGTCGCGCTGGACGGTGGCATCCCGGACGCCACCCCGCTCGCGGCGGCGCTCGACGTGACCGCGATCGCCTGGGACCAACCGGAAGGTGTCCGGCTGCGGACGACGTTCACCTGGGCTCCGGACGTCCTGGACGAGTCGGACGTGCGCGTGCTCAGTGAGCTGTGGGTGCAGGCGCTGGCCACGGTGGCCGCGCTGGCCGACGACCCGGACACCGGCGGGGTGATGGCATCCGACGTCTTCGTCGAGATGGACCAGGACGAGCTGGACGACCTGCGACGGGAACTCGAGTCGGACCGGGGGCTGCGATGAGCGCGCGAACCCATCCGTTGTCGCTTGGCCAGCGGAGCATGTGGAACCTCGACCGCCTCAGCGACGGCGGCCCGGTGCACACGCTGGCATGGCGGGTGCCGTTGCACGGTGCGCTCGACGAGAGCGCGATGCGCGACGCGTTCGCGGCCGTGACCGCCCGCCACGAGCCGCTGCGGACCTGGTTCACCGAGGACGACGGCGGGCCCGTCGCGATCGTCGAGGACACCGTCGAAGTGCCGCTGCCCGTCGACGACCTGCGGCAGCTGCCCGCGGCGGAGCGTGCCGAGGAAGCCGCTCGGCGCTGCGTCGACGACGTCGGGGTGGGCTTCGCGCTCGGCCGCGCACCGCTGCTGCGGGTCCGCCTGCTGCGTCTGGACGAAGACCGCCACGACCTGCTCATCGTCGTGCACCACATCGTGTTCGACGGGATGTCGTTCGACCTTCTCCTCGACGATCTCGGCAAGGCCTACGGCAAAGGCGAACTCGGTGCCCTGGACGTGCGCTACGCCGACGCCGTGGCCGAGGAGCGGGAGCTGCTCACCGGTCCACGCCGCACCGCGCCAGCGGTGTTCTGGCGCGAGCGCCTCGCCGGTGCGCCGCCAGTGCTGCTGCCTCCACCGGACCGGGAGCCCGGCGGGGAGCGGTCGTGGGTCAGCCGGGTGCACACACAGGCGCTGCCGGGAGCCGCCGTGCGCGAGTTCGCGCGCCGCGAGCGCTGCACCCCGTATGTCGTGTACCTCGCCGTGCTGAACGTCCTGCTGTCCCGGCTCACCGGCTCGTCCGACATCGTCGTCGGCACTCCGGTGTCCGGCCGCCACCGCAGCGCGTTCGAGCAGCTCGTCGGCTACTTCGTGAACACGGTGGTGGTACGGAACGAGGTCGGCGGCCAGTCGTTCCGTGACCTGGTGCGCGAGGTGCGCGGGGCCGTGTTCGACGCGTTGGACCACCAACGGCTGCCGTTCGAGGCGGTGGTCGAGGAGGTCCGCCCGTCCCGCACCAGCGGCTACAGTCCCCTGTTCCAGGTGTTGTTCTCCCAGGTCGACGCCACCCGTCCGCGCGACGACGGCTTCGTGGGCCTGTCCGTTGGCGCCATCGAGCCGGTGGACAACGGACGCTCACCGTTCCCACTGACGTTCAGCGTGCTTGACGGCGCTGAGCTGCTGCTCGAGTACGCACCCGCGCTGTACGACGAGACGACGGCCGAGCGGATGGCCGAGCAGTTCGCCACGCTACTGTCCGCCGCCCTGGCCGCACCGGAGACCGCGGTCGGTGAACTGGCCGCCTTCGTGCCCGCACCCGCGCCCGTCGCCCCGGACAGTCCCACCGTGGCAGCCGCCCCGGGACAAGGCGATGACGTCGTGGTTCGCGCTGTGCGGGCGGTGTGGAGCGCGCACCTGCATACCGAGGTCACCGACCCGGACGCGGACTTCGTCGGCCTTGGCGGGCATTCCCTTGTCGCCGCGCGGATCGCGATTGAACTGCGCGAACTGTTCGGCCTGGAGTCCGGTCTGACCGAGCACACGGTGTTCCTCGCGCCAACGCCCCGCCTGCTAGCCGGCCACCTCGCCGCGGCACTGGGCGGCTGGGCGACCGCGGCCGCCGAGGCCGAGTTCGTCCTGCGACTGCTGACCATGACCGACGAGCAGGCCGAGGAGCAGCTCGCACGGGAGGAGCCGTGATGAACACCGACCGGCGCTGGTTCCCCGGCTCCCCGGGGGAGCCCTCCGAGAGGACGCAGCTGTTCTGCCTGCCGCACGGAGGCGGCGGCGCGTCGGCCTATCGCGAATGGCGGGACAAGCTCGCCGGGATCGCCGACGTCGTGCCGGTCCAGCCGCCGGGACGGGAGGGCCGCGCCGCGGAGCCCGCCGAGTGGTCCATGACCGCCTTGGCGGAGCAGCTGTTCGAGCCGCTACGTCGGCGCGCCGGGGACCGACCGTACGCGATCTTCGGGCACAGCATGGGCGCGCTGCTCGGGTACGAGGTCACGGTGGCACTGGCCGCGGTGGGACGGCCTCCGGAGCTGCTGGTGGCCTCCGGTGCACCGGCCCCGCAGCTGCCCGTCGGTACCGAACGGCCGGTGCACCGGATGTCCGAGGACGAGCTCGTCGGCCACCTGCGCGAGCTGGCCGGGACCCCGGACTCGGTACTGAGGAACGCCGACCTGCTCAGCCTGCTCGTACCGACCGTTCGTGCCGACTTCGCCGCCTGCGAGACCTACGTCCACCCGCCGCACCCGGTGCTCGACGTGCCGCTGCTGGTGCTGGGCGGCGAGCAGGACACTGGCGTCCCGCCCGCGACACTCGGCCCGTGGCGGGAGCGGACCGCGGCGGGCTGCGCGGTGCACACGTTTCCCGGCGGCCACTTCTACCACTTCGACCGGACCGACGAGGTCCTGGCGCTGATCGCCGGTGCGCTCACCGGTGACCCTGTGACGGGAGCGACCCGATGATCTCCACCGGCACGGCCACGGACTACACGATCCAGCCCGCCGCCACCCGGCTCGACCCCGCCGCCAGGGCCGAGCGCTGCCGGGACGCGACGTTCGGCCGCGTGTTCACCGAGCACATGGTGACGTTGCGCTGGGACAAGGACTCCGGCTGGCATGACGGCCGCGTCCAGCCGCTCGCCCCGCTGTTGCTGGACCCGGCGACGGTCGGCCTGCACTACGGCCAGATCGTGTTCGAGGGACTCAAGGCCTACCGGCTGGCCGACGGCGGCATCGGGGTGTTCCGGCCGGACCGCTACGCCGAACGGTTCCAGCGCTCGGCGGCCCGGCTGATGATGCCGGAGCTGCCGGTCGGCGAATTCCTCCGTGCCATCGAGCAGCTGCTCCGCCTCGACGCTGACTGGGTGCCATGGGAGGCCGACCGCAGTCTCTACCTGCGCCCGCTGCTGTTCGCCGCCGACGCCGACCTCGCACTGGGCCCGGCGCGCGGCTACACGTTCCTGCTGATGGCGTTCGTGACGGAGATGTTCTTCGGCGCCAAGAGGGCGATCGACGTTTGGCTGTGCGAGGACTACGTGCGCGCCGTGCCCGGCGGCGTCGGGGCCGCCAAGTACGCCGGCAACTACGCGGCGGCCTACGCCGCGCAGGCGCAGGCCGCCGAGCACGGCTGTGACCAGGTCGTCTGGCTCGACGCCCGCGAACGCCGCTGGGTGGAGGAGCTCGGCGGGATGAACCTGCTGTTCGTCGAGGGGCGGGCCGGCCAGCTGGTCACCCCGCCGCTGGCCGGCACGATTTTGCCCGGCGTGACCAGGCAGTCCATCCTCGAGCTGGCCCCGAGTGTCGGGCTGACCCCGGTCGAGCGGCCGATCTCCGTGGACGAATGGGCGCAGGGGTGCCGGACCGGCCGGATCACCGAGGTGTTCGCGTGCGGCACAGCCGCCCAGATCACGTCCGTGGGGCGCGTCCGCGGCCGTGGCGGCGAGTGGCGGGTCGGTGACGGCCGCCCAGGGCCTGTCGCCGAACGGCTTGGCGCGCTGCTCACCGGGATCCACCGTGGCACCGAGCCGGCACCCGGCGACTGGATCTACCGACTCGGCGACGCCGGCGACGCACAGGAGGTGTGAGGCGATGACTGAGACGGGAACCAACAGCGGCGCCGACGTCGGCGAGACTGTGACGCTGATCTGGCGGGAGGTCCTCGCGGTCCCCGTCGACGAGAACTCGGACTTCTTTGAGTCAGGCGGGCACAGCGTTGCCGTGCTGCAGATTATCAACCGCATCCAGGAGTGCTACGGCACCGAACTGTCGGTGCGCGACGTCTTCGAGAACTCGGTGCTCGGCGACTTCATCGGCGTCGTGCGGACTCGGGTGAACGGGTGAGCGACATGCGCCCCCGCCTACTGCTGCTCTACGCCCCCGGCGCGCTCGGGCCGGTCGACCTGCTGCGTAGCCTGCGGTCCGTGGTGGACCTCGTTGTCGCGGTGCCCGAACGGTTCCGAGACGATCCCGGCGTGGCCATGCTGCGCCACTTCGTCGATCCGGTGATCTTCGACCCGCGGGGCGACGTGCCGGACGCCTCCGGCTGCGACGGCGTGATCTCCTACACCGATCTGCTGGCCCGCACCGCGGCTGAGATCGCGTGCCGGCACGGCCTTCCGGGCCAATCGCCCGAGGCGGCGCTCGCGTTGACCGACAAGGAGGTTCAGCGCCGGGTGCTCGCCGAGCACGGGGTCGATGCGCTGCGCGCGGCCACGCTGCACCGGCCGCGGGACTGGGAGCCCGCCGTGGCGCGGGTCGGCCTGCCCGCGGTGCTCAAACCGCGCAGCGGCGGGGGCAGTCGCAACACCTACCGGATCGACGACGCCGCCACCGGTGCCCGGCTGGTCCACCGGCTGCTCGGTCCCGCGGAGAACGCGATGGTGCTGGAGCAGCTGCTGGTCGGTGTGGACCAGGGGCGTCATGGTGACTACTGCTCGGTGGAGAGCGTCACCTCCGGCGGCATCACCACGCACCTACCGGTGCTGTCGAAGTTCCGGCTTGTCGAACCGTTCCGTGAGACCGGTCAGTTCTGGCCGAGCCACCTCGACGAGGCCACCCAGCAACGGGCCCGTGAGGTCACGACGGCCGCACTGCGCGCGATCGGATTCCGCGACGGCCTGTCCAGCACCGAGCTGAAGCTGACCCCGGACGGACCGCGAGTGATCGAGGTCAACAGCCGCCTCGGCGGGTTCGTCAACGAGATGTCCGTGCACTCCGGCGGGCCGGATCTGGTCGCCGCCGCCGCCCGCGTGGCGCTGGGCGAGCGGCCCGACATCGAGTTCGAGCACGGCGTACGGCCGGTGTTCCAGTTCAACCATCTCGCGCCACAGGACGCGGTGGCGCTGCTGGGCGTCGAAGGGCTCGACGCGGTGCGGGCCCTCGACGGTGTCCTCGCGCACCGCCTGCTGATCGCGCCCGGCGCCGCCATGACACCCGGTGTGCAGACGCAGGAGCTGGACATGCTCAACGCCACCGCGGCCGACCACGACGAGATGTACGCGCTGATCGAAGCGGTGTCGGCCCGGCTGACATTCGGGTTCCGCCTGCGCGACGCGGACGGGCCCGAGGTGTGGCTACCCGCCGCCGAGTTGCCGAGTGCGGCCTCGACCGCGGTCCCGGTGGGAGGATCCCCATGACACTCGACACGGTGGCCGCCCGGTTCGCTCGGACTGCCCGGCTGCATCCGGACCACGAGGCACTGGTCAGCGCCGCCGGCCGGTGGAGCTACGGCGAGTTGAGCGCCGACGTCAACCGCGTTGCCCGATTCCTCGCCGGGCGTGGGGTCGGCCGGGAGGTCCACGTCGGCGTGCTGCTTCCGCGCGGCTATGAGCTGGTCGTGTCGATGATGGCCATCCTCACCGTCGGCGGCGTCTACGTCCCGCTCAACCCGTCCCTGCCGGACGCCCGGCTGCTCGACCTGGTCGATGTCACCCAGCCGCCGGTGATCCTCACCGACGCCGGCCGGTCGCTGCGCGGCGACGCCGCTGAGCACCGGGACATCGCAGCCGTGCTGCGCGACGGCGACCCGGCGCAAGTGGCCGACCGACACCATCCCCGTGCCGCCGCCTACGTCATCCAGACCTCCGGATCCACCGGACGCCCGAAGTGTGTGCAGGTCGAGATGGGCTCGCTTGTCAACCTCCTGGACTGGTGCGCGGGCGCATGCGGGATCGAGCACGGCGAGCGAGTGCTGCAGGTGATCGCGTCCAGCTTCGACGCGTCCATCCGCAGCTACCTGACCCCGCTGGTCACCGGCGCCACGCTCGTCCTCTACGACGATGGCCCGTTCGACCCCGTCACACTCACGGACTGGCTCGGCAGGGAGCGGATCACCGTGTTCAACCCGTCGGTGCCCTCGATGTTCTACCCGGTCGTCGAGCTGGCGGCGGCAGAGGACTACCGCTGCCTGGAGTCGTTGCACACGCTCGCGCTCGGCGCGGAAACACCGGACATGGCCCTGCTGCGGCCCTGGCTCGACTCGCCACACTGCCGAGCCCGCGTGCAGAACGTCTACGGCCCGACCGAGGCCGCCGACATCTCCCTGTACGCCGAGCTGGACACGAGCCGCCGATGAGCACGGCCTTGATCACTGTGCCGATGCGGTACACCGGGCCACCTGGGCAGGCGCACGGCGGCTACCTCGCGGGCCTGCTCGTGGACCACGTCGGCGATGCCACGGTGACGCTGCTCGAACCGGTACCCACCGGAGTACCGCTCACGCTGGAGCGCGACCCACGCCGCGACCGCCTCTATGCCAACGGTGAGCTGGTCGCGACGGCGACCCATCGTGTGCCCCCGATGGTCCGCGTGCCACCGGTCGGTGCGCAGGAGGCTATGGCCGCGCAGGAGCGGTTTGCTGGATGTGCCGCGCATCCGTTCCCGAGCTGTTTCGTCTGCGGCACCGACGAGAAACGTCCGCTCTCGCTGGACATCGCACCCGGTCCGGTGGGCGGTCTCGTGGCCTGCACCTGGACCCCGGACCCGGTCTTGGCCTCGGAGGACGGCGTAGTGCCACCGGCGATCGTCCGCGCGGTGCTGGACTGTCCGGGCGGCTGGACACTCGACCCGGTCGCCGAGCCGATGGTGCTCTCGACGTTCGCCGCCAAGGTGGCCATGGTCCGCGCCGGCGAGCGCCACGTCGTGGTGGCCGTCGCCGAGAGGCGCCATGGCCGGATGGCAGTCGTGCACACGACCATGTACGGCTCGGACGGGCGTTGGACCGGCGGCGCGCGTGCCACCTGGCTCGCCGTCGACGCGGGCGGCCGCGGTGAGTGAGGAGTGAGGCGTCGGTGAGCACATCGAAGATCGAGGACGTCCTCCCGCTGACACCGTTGCAGCAGGGCATGCTGTTTCACTCCGAGCTCAGCCAGGGCGAGGAGGACGTCTACACCGTGCAGCTCGAGGTGGTGCTGGACGGCCCGCTGCGCGCTGAGGATCTGTGGGCGGCTGCGGCCGCGCTGCTGGAGCGCCACACCACGCTGCGCGTCGCGTTCCGCCGCCGCCGCAACGGCGACCCGGTGCAGGTCGTGATGAGTGAGGTGCGCTTGCCCCGCCGCGAGGTCGACCTGTCCGACCGGCCGGGGGACGCGGCGGAGGTGGCCGCCGCCGACCGCGCGGAACCGTTCGACCTCACGCGACCTCCGGCGCTCCGGCTCACCCTGCTGCGCCTGGGCCAGGAACGGCACACGCTGCTCGTGACGAGCCACCACATCCTGCTCGACGGCTGGTCGATGCCGCTGCTCGTGCGGGAGCTGACCGCACTGCACGCGGTGTACGCCGACGGCGGAGCGCCCTCGGCCGCGGACGCCGTGCGCCGCGCCGGGCTGCCCCCGGTCACACCGTACCGGGACTACCTGCGCTGGCTCGGGTCGCTCGACGATGATGCCGCGGCCACCCTGTGGACCGAGGAGCTGGCCGGGCTCGACGAGCCGACATACCTGGTCCCGATCGAGCACGGGCAGCCGCGACCTGTGCACCTGCGCACCACGCTGCCGTTCGGCGCCCGCCTGAAAGCCACCGCCCGCGAGCACGGCCTCACCGTCAACACCGTGCTCCAGGTGGCGTGGGCGGTCGTGCTCGGCCGCCTCACCCGCCGTGACGACGTGGCGTTCGGCGCCACCGTGTCCGTGCGTCCGCCGGAGCTGGCCGGGGCCGACCGGATGCTGGGACTGTTCATCAACACCCTGCCGGTACGGGTACGGCTGCGCGAGGACGCGTCATTGCTGGACACCGCCATCGCTTTGCAGCGACGGTGGGTAGTGTTGCGTGAGCACGGCCACTTCGGCCTGTCCGAGCTGCGGCGGGTCACCGGCGTTGGCGAGGTGTTCGACACGCTGGTGGTGTTCCAGAACTTCCCGACCGCGGGCGACGGTGACCAGTCGACCGGGGACGTGAAGGTCATCGACGTCACCGGTCACGACGCGACGCACTACCCGGTCAGCCTTGTCGTCGACGCGTCCGACGAGATCACACTGCAGCTCACCCGGCGGGACGGAGCCATCGTCCCTGGCGGACCGGACGAGCTGCTGGCCAGGGTGAGCCGGGTGCTGGAGGCGTTCGCCGACGATCCGCGCCGCACGCTGGGCGGTCTTGACCTGCTCTCGCCCGCCGAGCGCGACCTGCTGCTCGGCGAGTGGATCCACACCGGCCTCGGCCGCTCCCCGGTCGCGCCCGGCAGCCTGCCACCGATCGGACGCCCGATCCCGAACGCACGCGCCTACGTGCTCGGCCCAGGCCTGCACCTCATGCCGCCCGGCGTGACGGGGGAGGTCTACCTGGCCGGTGTCGGGATCGCCCGCGGCTACCTCGGCCAGCCCGCGCTGACCGCGGAGCGGTTCCTGCCCGACCCGTTCGGCGAGCCGGGCAGCCGCATGTACCGCACCGGCGACCTCGGGCGCTGGCGCGGGGACGGGCAGATCGAGTACCTGGGTCGGGTCGACCACCAGGTAAAGATCAACGGGTTCCGTGTCGAGCCCGCCGAAGTGGAGGCGCAGTTGATCGCCCGGGCCGACGTGCGCCGTGCTGTCGTCGTGGTGCGCGAGGACGTCCCTGGGGTGCGGAGCCTGGTCGCCTACGTCGTCGCCGCACCGGGAGCACGGGCGTCGACCGCGGACTTGCTTGCCGGCCTGCGCGAACGGCTGCCGAACTATCTGGTGCCGGATGCTGTCGTGTGGCTGGACACCATTCCGACCAACGCCCATGACAAGGTGGACCGCGCGGCATTGCCGGCACCGGAACACCAGCGGCGGGCTCCGACGGCCGGGCCGCGCACCGACGCGGAACGGAGAGTTCTCGCGCTGGTGAGCGAGATTCTCGGCCGCGCCGACGTGGCAGTGGAGGACAACCTGTTCGCGCTGGGCTGCGACTCGCTCGCGGCGGCTCGGCTGGTCAGCCGCATTCGGACGGACACCGGCCACACAGTCGGGGTCCGCACGCTGTACGCCACCCCGACGGTGGCTGGGCTGGCGGCGGCGCTGGACGGCGCCGGCTCGGGCGCGCGGGCGCCCTCCGGGCTCGAGGTCCTCCTTCCGCTGGCCAGCGGGGGCGAGGGGCCGCCGGTGTTCTGCGTCCATCCCGGCAGCGGCCTGGGATGGGCCTACGCCGCGCTGACCCGCTGGGTGGACGACCGGCCCGTGTACGCGCTGCAGGCAAGGAGCCTGACCCAGCCGGACGAGGCGGCCACTTCGGTGGACGCGATGGCCGGCCACTACCTCGACGTGGTGCGCGAGATCCAGCCGGACGGCCCGTACCACCTGGTCGGATGGTCGTTCGGCGGAGTCGTGGCACACGCGATGGCCGCCCGCCTCGCGACGGAGAACCGGTCGGTACGCCTGCTCGCGGTGCTCGACTCGTTCCCGATCCGGCGGTGGACGACGCTGAGCGACGACGACATCCGTCGCGGCGCGCTGGACGGACTCGGCCTGCCCGCGGACGCGGTGGCGGACGGTGACCTCACCGTCGAACTCGTGGTCGCGGCGGCACGCCGGATCGGGAACGTCCTCGCCGACCTGGACCACGCAACCGTTTCCGCGCTGATCCGCACCGCCGTCCACCACGTGCACCTGATGGATGCCCATCGGGCGCCGCACGTCTCCGGTGATCTGCTGGCGTTCGAGGCCACCGTGCGGACCTCGCCGCTGCCGGACCTCTCGGCGGAGTGGGCGCCACTGGTCGGCGGCACGGTCGACGTGCGCCAGGTGGCCGTGCGGCACGAGGACATGCTTGGTCCGGAAGCGCTGGCGGTGATCGGTCCGGAGCTGCGGCGACGCCTGCGAGGCTGAGCGTGCCGCGAGCCGATCGGCGCTGACTGCCGTTCAGGCGTCTCGGAGGCGGGCACCGTGCCGGTCGCGGAGCACGGTGAGGATCGATTGCCGTGCTGTCGCGATCTGTTCCGGGGTCAGCGTGCTGGTGCTGGGCCGCAGGGTCACTCGCATGGTCACCGCGCGGTGGTCTTCCGGGACCCAGGAGCCGCGGAACTCGCCAACGAACGTAATGCTGTGGACGGTTCCGTCGGCCGCGCTGGCTGTGGCGTCCAGGTCTTGCCAGGGCACGGTGTCGGCCACGACGACGGTGAGATCGAAGTCGGCGTCAGGGAAATCCGGGACGGGCCGATAGCGGTTGTCCCTGCTGGTATGGGCGATCAGCAGATCGACGTCGAGTTCGAAGCAGGCGACGTGGGCTTGGATGTCGGCAACGCGACGCGGCCTGTTGGCCAGCAGGCCCAGGGTGCCGACGCGGCGGTCATGGGCGACGAGGTCGAGGCGGGCGGATCGGTCCGCCCACGCGGCGGACTCGGTTGTGGTTTCGAATCGCAGGTCGGTGAGGTGGGCATGCTCACGGAGCATGTCCATGACCCCCTTGGCTCGCCGGAACGCTTCCTCTCCGTCGCCGCCGACGATGGCACCGGCCAGCAGCCTGTGGTGCGGGGGCAGCTCCTCGAACCGGCCGTGGTGTCGCACGGGTGGCCCGACTGTGAAGGCGTAGCCAAGCTCGAACAGGGAGAACGACGGGTAGAACCGCAGGTTCGCGGCGACCGCCTCGATGAGGTTCGGGATCAAGGAGGGCCGCAACGAGTTGCGGTCGGGGGCGGGCGCGCCGTCGAACAGGATGGTTTTCGCCTTGCTGTAACCGGTCGCCGTCAACAGGTCATCGGCGACCCAGGGGTAGGTGACGATCTCCCGCATGGCAGCACGCGCGGCCAGCTGCTCCCGCAGGACACGGTCCAGGGGCCGGTGGTTCAGGCTGCGGACCGGCTCGGCGGTCAGGTGGAGCCTGGCCGCGGGGATGTGGTCGTATCCATGGATCCGGGCCACTTCCTCGACGATGTCGTGGGGAAGCGAAATGTCCCCTGTGGACCGCCATGCTGGTGCTGTGACGCGTAGGATGTCGCCGGCGAGGTCGACAGTGAACCCGAGCGATTCCAGAGTGGAACGCGTTTCGGCTATCTCAAGCCGCTGTCCGATGCGTGCGGCGAGGAACGCGTTGTCGACGTCGATTGTTACCGGGACGGTCGACTCGACGCGTAGGTCCTGGCTTCCGGCGACCGCCGCGGTGGGCGCGATCTCGCGCAGCAGGCTGAGGAACATGCCCGCGGCCTGGTCGACTCGGTCGGTGTCCAGCCCCTTCTCGAACCTGGCCGACGCCTCGGTCCGCAGGCCGAGTTGCTGTGTCGTCCGACGGACCGGCTGCGGGCGGAAGGACGCCGTCTCCAGCACGAACCTCGTGCTAGAGGCCGTGACGCTGCTGTGGGCGCCGCCGATGACGCCCGCCACAGCCACCGGGCCGGCGCCGTCGGCGATCACCGGCGTCCGGGTGTCGAGTTCCACACTGGTCCCGCCGATGATGTCGACCTTGACGGCGGTGTCGGCGCGGGCCACCGTCAAGGGAAGAGAGAGCCTGTCCGCGTCGTAGACGTGGTTGGGCTGACCGACGGCGAACATCACATAGTTGCTGAGGTCTACACACAGGTTGCGGCTGTTCTCGCCGATGCGGGCAAGGCGGCTGCGCAGCCACAGGGGGGCCTCGCCGGGCTGGTCGAGGCTGAACGACAAGGCCGTGAAGCGCTGGCACACATCGGGGTCCACCGCACCGATGAGACCGTCCACGGTGTCCGACCACTCGGCGGTGTCCAGCGCCTTGAGGGGAAGGCCGTAGATGGCGGCGAGTTCCCTCGCGATGCCGTAGTGGCCCCACAGATCCGGGCGGTTGGTCAGGGACTTGTTGTCGATGTCCAGGACGAAGTCGTCCCAGCCCAGCGCCTCCGCCACCGGTTGCCCCGGCTTCGCGGACGCCGGATCCAGATGGAGCACCTGGTCGCGTGTGTCCGGACACATCGCCTGGAGGCCGAGGTCCCTGGGGCTGCAGATCACGCCCTCGCTGGGGATGCCCAGCACCGTGGCGACGTTGACCTCACGGGCCACCCCACCCTCCGAGGGGGCAAGCCTCGCTCCTGGCTCGGCTACCGCCACCACCTGACCGACCCGCAGTCCAGAGGCGCGACTGGCCAGCGTGACGAGCGCGGGACGGCCGACGTCACACGCGACCCGAACCCCGTCCTTGACCGGCTCCACCTCCGCGATGCGCGCCACCACGACGTTGGCGAGCGCGATGGAGGTGTCGACCCACTCCTCGACCTCCACGGTCTTGAGCGTCAACTCGTGCGCCAGGCTCTTGACGTCGATGTCGGAAGGCAGGTCCACATAGTCGCGGACCCATTCAAGGGAAACCTTCACCGCGGGCTCCTAGCTGAATTGGCCAAGGAAACGAAGGTCGGCGGAGTGCATGAGGCGGACGTCGTCAATGCCGTATCGCATCATGGCCAGCCGGTCGAGCCCGACGTTGACGTAGAAGCCGGTCCACTCGTCCGGGTCCAGGCCGCCCGCGTGAAGGACATTCGGGTGCGGGCTGCCGCCGGGCATGATCTCCAGCCATCCAACACCGTGACATGTTCGGCACCCCTGCCCGCCACACACCTGGCACTGCATGTCGATCTCGAACCCGGGCTCGACGAACGGGAAGAACCCAGTCCGCATGCGGGTTGGCACGTGTTTGCCGAAGACGGTGTCGAGAATGGTGCTGACCAGGAACTTTCCCAGGGTCAGCGGGACGTGCCTGTCGACGATGAGGACCTCGTACTGGAAGAAGGCGCGCTCGTGGCGGGCGTCGGTGCTCTCGTTGCGGTACACCCGACCCGGGTAGACGAATCGAAACGGAGGCTGGTTCTCCAGCATGAAACGGACGCTCGCACCGGTCAGGTGGGGCCGCAGGCACAGGCGTTCCGCGCCGGATTTTGCGTGGCTGGACGTCAACCAGTAGGTGTCCATGCTCTCGCGGGCAGGGTGTTCTGGTGGGAAGTTTAGGTTGTCGAATTCGAAGAGCTCCGAAGAGATCTCCGGTCCTTCGTAGATCTGGAAGTTCAACGCGGCGAAAGCGTCGTTCAGGTCGTACATGAGTTGTACCGTCGGATGCAGACCCCCAGTGGGGACTGGGATGCCCGGCAGTGTGACGTCCAGTGGGCGGGCCAGTACCGGCTCTGAGTCCAGCAGCTCCCGCTCTCGGCGGGTGAGGGCCTGTTCGACGTCGCGCTGTGCCGCCGCCACGGCCGCGCCGACCTGCTTGCGTTGCTCTCCGGGCAGCGACCCGATGGCGCGACGGACCTGGAGGAGCGTGCCCGATCGGCCGAGGACCTCCCGGCGCGCCGCGTCGAGCTCGTCCATGGTCCGCGCCGCAGCACAGGCCGCCAGGGACCGCTCACGGATCGACGCTATGTGTTCAAGCAGCTCAGCGCCCTCGTCCGTGCTGCCCATCTGTCCCCACATCTCTCTCGCGTGTCTGGTGTCCATGCGGCCGAGTGCCGGTTGACGACCCTATCCGACGGGCTGACCGAGCCCGTCCACGGCGTGGGCACGGCGGCCAACCTCGTGAGCACTACTCCACCCGAGCGACACGCCCACAACATGTGGGTACAAATTCGCTTCGAGTGTCCATGTATTGTGTCCTGGTAGCTGGTTCGGCCGGTCATCCAGATCGGTCGTCGCAAGAGGGAACCCGGTGTGAGCCCGGGACTGCCCCGCAGCGGTGAACGGGAACGAAAGCCATCACCAAGCACTGGACCGCGAGGTCTGGGAAGCGATGGCCGGTAGGAGCCGACAGGCGTGCCCGTGAGTCCGAAGACCTGCCAGCGCCCCGCACGCGCCCGCGTGCGGGTGTCCGCGGCCCCGAGGGAGGGCGAGAGGACAGGGCGGTCGTGCGTGCCCGTCGCTCCTCGCTGCTCTCCATGGCCACCGAGCTCGCGAGGAGAGAGCCTGTGACGGTCGTCGACACGGCGACAACCACCATGTGCGTGCGCAAGCGAAACGGCGCACTTGAACCCGTCGACGTCAACAAGATCGTGCGCGCGGTGCAGCGCTGCACCGTCGGACTGAGCGGTGTCGACCCGCTGCGGGTCGCGACCAAGACGATCAGCGGTCTGTACGACGGCGCGACCACCGAGGAACTGGACCGGCTGTCCATCCAGACGGCGGCCGCACTGGTCGCCGAGGAGCCCGAGTACTCGAAGCTCGCGGCAGGCCTGCTGGCCGCGTACATCGAGAAAGAGGTGCGCCGCCAGGGCGTGCAGTCGTTCAGCCAGAGCATCGCGCTCGGACACGCCGAGGGCCTGATCGGCGGGGAGACCGCGACGTTCGTGGCGGCCAACGCACGCAAGCTGGACGACGCGATCGACATCGACGCCGACCGGCGGTTCGAATACTTCGGCCTGCGCACCGTCTACGACCGCTACCTGCTGCGTCACCCCGCGAAGCGGCTGGTCATCGAGATGCCGCAGTACTGGCTGCTGCGTGTGGCGTGCGGCCTGTCGCGCACCGCGGCCGAGGCGATCGACTTCTACCGGCTGATGTCGTCGCTGGCCTACCTGCCCAGCTCGCCGACGTTGTTCAACTCCGGCACCAAGCACACCCAGATGTCGTCGTGCTACCTACTGGACTCGCCGCGCGACGAGCTGGAGTCGATCTACGAGCGGTACGCGCAGATCGCACGGCTGTCGAAGTTCGCGGGCGGCATCGGCGTGCAGTGGTCGCGTGTGCGGTCGCGCGGCGCGCTGATCCGTGGAACGAACGGGCATTCCAACGGCATCGTGCCGTGGCTGCGCACGCTGGACGCGTCGGTGTCGGCGGTGAACCAGGGCGGCCGCCGCAAGGGTGCGGCCTGCGTGTACCTGGAGACGTGGCATCCGGACATCGACGAGTTCCTCGAGCTGCGCGACAACACCGGTGAGGACGCCCGGCGCACGCACAACCTCAACCTGGCGAACTGGATCCCGGACGAGTTCATGCGCCGCGTCGAGGCGGACGCGGACTGGTCGCTGTTCGACCCGGACGAGGTTCCCGAGCTGGTCGACCTCTGGGGCGACGAGTTCGATCGCGCCTACCGCGCCGCGGAGGAAGCGGGTCGTGCGGTGCGTACGGTGCAGGCCCGTGACCTTTACGGACGGATGATCCGCACGCTGGCGCAGACCGGCAACGGCTGGATGACGTTCAAGGACACCGCGAACCGCACCTGCAACCAGACAGCCGAGCCGGGCAACGTGGTGCACCTATCCAACCTGTGCACCGAGATCCTCGAGGTCACCAGCGATGAGGAGACCGCGGTGTGCAACCTCGGTTCGGTCAACCTCGGCGCGCACGTCGAAGGCGACGGCATCGACTGGGAGCGGCTGCGCAGGACGGTCCGCACCGCGGTGGTTTTCCTCGACCGGGTGATCGACATCAACTACTACCCGACAGAGCAGGCGGCGCGCAGCAACCCGCGCTGGCGTCCAGTCGGACTCGGTGTCATGGGCCTGCAGGACGTGTTCTTCACACTGCGCCTGCCGTTCGACTCGCCGCGGGCGCGCGAGCTGTCGACCCGGATCGCCGAGGAGGTCTACCTCACGGCACTGGAGTCGTCGGCCGAACTGGCGGCGTCCGCGGGCGCGCACCCGGCGTACGCGCGGACCCGCGCCGCACGCGGTGAGCTACAGCCGGACCTGTGGGGTGTCACGCCGACGCAGACGTCGCGGTGGGCCGCCGTCCGCGAACAGATCGCCGAGCACGGCCTGCGCAACTCGCTGCTGATCGCCGTCGCCCCGACGGCCACGATCGCGTCGATCGCGGGCTGCTTCGAGTGCATCGAGCCACAGGTGTCCAACACCTTCAAGCGTGAGACGCTGTCCGGCGAGTTCCTGCAGATCAACTCCTACCTTGTACGTGAACTCAGGTCGCGTGGCCTGTGGACCGAGGAGATCCGCGCGCGGCTCAAGCGGGACGACGGTTCCGCGCAGGGCATCACTGAGCTGCCCGAGGACGTGCGTTCGTTGTTCCGCACAGCGTGGGAGCTGCCGCAGAAGGCGTTGATCGAACTGGCCGCGGCCCGCGGTCCGTACGTCGACCAGAGCCAGTCGCTGAACCTGTTCGTCGCGTCGCCGACGATCGGCAAGCTCTCCTCGATGTACCTCTACGCCTGGAAAGCGGGGCTGAAGACCACCTACTACCTGCGCTCACGCCCGGCGACGCGCATCCAGCAGGCCACGGTTCCCACGGTGGACGCCGTCGCCTGCTCCCTGGAAAACCCCGAGTCCTGTGAGGCCTGCCAGTGACCACGCTCGAGAACACCGCCCGCAAGCACGCACTGCTCGACCCCGGCATGGACCTCACCCTGCGGCCCATGCGCTATCCGCTGTTCTATGAGCGCTTCCGCGACGCGATCAAGAACACGTGGACCGTCGAGGAGGTCGACCTGCACTCCGACCTCGCCGACCTGTCAAAGCTGTCCGCGGCCGAGCGGCATCTGGTCAACCGGCTCGTCGCGTTCTTCGCGACCGGTGACACCATCGTCGCGAACAACCTCGTGCTCAACCTCTACGAGCACGTGAACGCGCCGGAGGCCCGGCTCTACCTGTCTCGGCAGCTGTTCGAGGAGGCCGTGCACGTCCAGTTCTACCTGACGCTGCTCGACACCTATCTGCCCGACGAGAATGAGCGAGCCGAGGCGTTCGCCGCCGTCGAGAACATCCCGTCCATTCGGGACAAAGCCGAGTTCTGCTACAAGTGGATCGACTCGATCTCCCGGCTGGACCGTCTGGAGACGCGGGAGGACCGACGGTCGTTCCTGCTCAACCTGATCTGCTTCGCCGCGTGTATCGAGGGCCTGTTCTTCTACGGTGCCTTCGCCTACGTGTACTTCCTGCGGTCGCGCGGACTGCTCAACGGCCTCGCGTCCGGCACGAACTGGGTGTTCCGCGACGAGTCGATGCACATGGCGTTCGCGTTCGACGTCGTGGACACGGTGCGCCGCGAGGAGCCGGACCTGTTCGACGACGAGCTGCGCGAGCAGGTGCGGCTGATGCTGCGCGAGGCCGTGGACGTGGAGACGCGGTTCGCAGAGGACCTGCTGGGGCAGGGTGTCGCGGGCATGTCCGTGGCGGCGATGCGGTCCTATGTGGAGCATGTGGCGGACCGGCGGCTCCAGGTGCTGGGCATCGAGCCGATCTACGGTTCGAAGAACCCGTTCGCGTTCATGGAGTTGCAGGACGTGCAGGAGCTGTCGAACTTCTTCGAACGCCGGGTGTCGGCCTACCAGGTCGCGGTGAGCGGCACGGTCTCCTTCGACGAGGACTTCTAGCTGGGCGGGAGATCGTGGGTGACGAGGCGTGTCACCGGGCTCCTTGTCACCCACGCCGACCGGCTGTACCGCACCGGGCGTCCGTTATCGAATTGTGCCCCAGCGGGGTGGCGTAGGTGGTGTTGGTGGTGGGTCGGCGCAGCGGGGGTCTGGGGGTCGTCTCCCGGAGCACGCAAGCGCCCGGTCCCGCGAGCGCGGCCCACCCAATCGATTGTGCCCCCGGCAGGACTCGAACCTGCGGCCAAGTGATTAGAAGTCACTTGCTCTATCCGCTGAGCTACGGAGGCTGGAAAAACAGTGCTCCTGATTCGTGCTGGTTATCGCTCCCAGTATCTCAAATGTTTCTGTCGGGTACTCACCGTTGCACCGCGACGTCCGGTCCGGCGGACCTGACGAGCTCAACCACCTGATCAGGGTAACCGCAGGAACGTAGCCGACGCGGACGGCTCCTCGTCGCCGCACAAGACCCGTGCGGTGTGACCGGTGCGACAGCCTACCCTCGTGGTGTGCCCGTCGATGTTCTGGCCACAGACCCCGTTCCGACCCGGCCGGCCGGCAGGAGAGCGGGACTGCTGCCGCTGCTCGTGCTCAGCGCCATGATCGCGGCGGTGGTCGGGGTCGTACTCACCCTGGTGTCCGGCAGCGAGCTGCTGTACACCGATCTCGGCTTACCCGATCCCGGCGCCGTGACGCGATGCGGCATCACCGCCGTTCGAGTGCTGACCGAGGCCGCGTCGACGGTCTGCGTCGGCTCGCTGCTGTTCTCGGCTTTCCTCGTGCCGGCGAAACGCTCCGGTGACCTCACCGCCGACGGCTACGTCTCACTGCGGACCGCCGCGTGGGCGGCGGCGCTGTGGTGCGTCGGCGCCGTCCTCGAGGTTCCCTTCACCCTCGCCGACGGCGTTGGCAAGCCGGTCGCCGTCATGCTGAATCCGGCGGTCCTTGTCGCCAGCGTCGGCGAGGTCGACCAGGCCGAGGCCTGGGCGGTCACCGCCGTCCTCGTCTTCGTGCTTGCGGCCGGCTGTTTCGCCACACTGAGCTGGGGGTGGACGGCCACGCTCTTCGTGCTGTCCCTTATCGGTCTCGTGCCGGTGGCGGCGAGCGGACACTCCGCGAGCGGCGGTTCGCACGACCTCGCCTCGGACAGCCTGCTCTACCACCTGACGGCGGCGGCGGTGTGGATCGGCGGGCTCATCGCGTTGCTGGCCTACGCCAGGCGCCGACACGACCACCTCGCTCTCGCCGCCAGCCGGTTCTCCAGGATCGCCCTGGTCTGCTGGGTCGTGATGGCCCTTTCCGGTGTGGTCAACGCCCTGGTCCGGCTGCCGCCGGCAGACCTGTTCGACACGGCTTACGGACTGCTGGTGCTGGTCAAGGTGGCGCTGCTCGCCGGGCTCGGTGTTTTCGGGTACCTGCAACGAACGCGCGGCGTCAAAGCCGTGGTGGCGACCGGATCCGGCAGGGCCATGGCCAGGCTGGCCGCGGTCGAGATCCTTGTCATGTTCGTCACCGTGGGGGTCGCGTCCGCGCTGGCGCGGACGCCGCCGCCGCAGAACGCCTACGGCCCGGTCGGTGCCGTCGAGGCGCTGATCGGCTATCCGCTGGACGGCCCGCCGACGGCCCTCCGACTGCTCTTCGACGGGCGGTTCGACCTGGTGTTCGGGACCGCCTCGGTGCTCGGCGCCATCGGCTACCTCGCCGGCGTGCGCCGGCTGCGTCGACGGGGTGACAGCTGGCCCGTCGGCAGGGCCATCTCCTGGGTCTGCGGCTGTGCCATCGTGTTTGTCGCGACGTCGTCGGGGATCGGCCGGTACGCGCCGGCCATGTTCAGCGCCCATATGGGCAGCCACATGATGCTGAACATGCTCGCGCCCGCGTTGCTTGTGCTCGGCGGGCCGGTCACCCTCGCGCTGCGTGCCTTGCCGGTGGCGGGCGCCGACGAACCGCAAGGGCCCCGCGAATGGCTGCTGGCCGTGGTGCACTCGCCGGCGGCGAGGGTACTGAGTCATCCGGTGGTCGCACTGGTGCTGTTCGTCGGATCGTTCTACGCCCTGTACTTCTCCGGGCTGTTCGACTCGGCACTCGACCACCACTGGGCACATCTGGCCATGAACGCCCACTTCATCCTGGTCGGCTACCTGTTCTACTGGCCGGTGATCGGGGTGGATCCGGCACCGCGTCAACTGCCTCCGCTCGGCCGGCTGGGCATCGTGTTCGTCTCCATACCCTTTCACGCGTTCTTCGGCGTGATCCTGATGAGCATGCAGACGGTGATCGGACAGAACTTCTACCGCTCACTCGCCCTGCCCTGGGTCACCGATGAGCTGGCCGATCAGAGGCTAGGGGGCGGCATCGCGTGGGCTTCGGGCGAGATACCGCTGCTCCTGGTGATGCTCGCCCTGCTGGTGCAGTGGGCACGCAGCGACGAGCGCGCCGCCCGGCGCTCCGACCGCAAGGCGGACGCGGACGGCGACGCTGAGTTGGCCGCCTACAACGCGATGCTGGCCGATCTGGGCGGGCACCCGCCGCCGCCGCCCGGCTGAGCGCCCGCGGCGGGTGCCGACTTGTCCCCCACAAGCGTTATTCGTCGGCGCAAAGCGCCTCTTCCGAGCGGGTCTGGCCCGCGCCTGATGAGTCCCGAGGTACTCGCCGGCTCCGCGCCGCTCTACGATCGCGGCCATGGCCGAGTACATCTACACCATGAAGAAGGCGCGCAAGACGCACGGGGACAAGGTCATCCTCGATGACGTGACCACCGCGTTCCTGCCCGGCGCCAAGATCGGTGTCGTCGGCCCCAACGGCGCTGGCAAGTCGAGTGTGCTCAAAATCATGGCTGGCCTTGACCAGCCGAGCAACGGAGAGGCTTTCCTCTCGCCCGGCTACTCCGTGGGAATCCTGCAGCAGGAGCCTCCGCTGACCGAGGACAAGACGGTTCTCGGCAACGTCGAGGAGGGCGTCGGCGAGGTGATGGTGAAGCTTCACCGGTTCAACGAGATCGCCGAGAAGCTCGCCGTCGACTACTCCGACGAGCTGATGGAGGAGATGGGCAGGCTTCAGGAGGAGTTGGACCACGCCGACGCGTGGGACCTCGACTCGCAGCTGGAGCAGGCGATGGACGCGCTGCGCTGCCCACCGCCCGACGCCGAGGTCGGCATGTTGTCTGGTGGGGAACGGCGCAGGGTGGCGCTGTGCAAGCTACTGCTGAGCAAGCCAGATCTCCTGCTGCTCGACGAGCCGACCAACCATCTCGACGCCGAGAGCGTCCTCTGGCTGGAGCAGCACCTCGCGCAGTACGCGGGTGCCGTGCTGGCGGTGACGCACGACCGGTACTTCCTCGACAACGTGGCACAGTGGATCATGGAGGTCGACCGGGGTCGGGTCATCGGCTACGAGGGCAACTACTCCACCTATCTGGAGAAGAAGTCCGAGCGCCTCGCGGTCGCCGGCAAGAAGGACGCCAAGCTGCAGAAGCGGCTCAAGAGCGAGTTGGAGTGGGTCCGGTCGGGCGCGAAGGCCCGCCAGGCCAAGTCCAAGGCTCGATTGCAGCGATACGAGGAGATGGCCGCCGAGGCCGAGAAGAACCGCAAGCTGGACTTCGAGGAGATCCAGATCCCGCCGGGTCCCCGGCTGGGCAGTACGGTCGTGGAGGTCAACAGCCTGCGGAAGGGGTTCGGCGACCGCGTCCTCATTCAGGACCTGTCGTTCAACCTGCCGCGCAACGGCATCGTCGGCGTCATCGGACCCAACGGCGTCGGCAAGACGACCCTGTTCAAGACCATCGTCGGTCTCGAACAGCCCGACGACGGCACGGTCCGTGTCGGTGACACGGTGCACCTGTCCTACGTCGATCAGACGCGTGCCGGCATCGATCCGGCGAAGAACGTGTGGGAAGTGGTCTCCGACGGGCTCGACCACATCCAGGTCGGACAGACCGAGATGCCCTCGCGGGCCTATGTCAGCGCCTTCGGGTTCAAGGGCGCCGACCAGCAGAAGCCGGCGGGCGTGCTGTCCGGTGGCGAACGCAACCGACTCAACCTCGCGCTGACCCTCAAGCAGGGCGGCAACCTGATCCTCCTCGACGAGCCGACCAACGACCTCGACGTGGAGACCCTCGGTTCGCTGGAGAACGCGCTGGAGCAGTTCCCCGGCTGTGCCGTGGTGATCTCCCACGATCGGTGGTTCCTGGACCGGGTCGCGACGCACATCCTGGCCTGGGAGGGCACCGAGGCCGATCCCGCCCGTTGGTTCTGGTTCGAGGGCAACTTCGAGGGATACGAGAAGAACAAGATCGACCGACTCGGCGCTGAGGCGGCGCGGCCCCACCGCGTCACCTATCGGAAGCTGACACGGGACTGAGGGGAGTGCCCCAGAGTGGCCGGCAGCGGTGAGACGACACCAGCGGACGTGGAGACGGTCCTGCTCAGCAGGCCCGCCTGGCAGCTGCGGTGGCGAGCTCCAGAACTGAGCCTCGTGCTCAGCGAACGGGCCGCGGCATTGGCCGCCGGACGGCACGACGAAACGGAACGCCTGCGTGCCGAGACATTAGCCGTCCTCGCCCTCAACCGGTTGGCCCGTACGGCGCCAGCCACCGAGCGGGCGGTGTCGGCGCTGCGGGCCGCGGACGCCCATGGCGAGACGGAACTGTGCTGTCGGCTGCGGATCGAGCTGGCGGCATGTGCGCTGGCCGCCGGCGTCCCGCTCACGGGCGTCGGTCTGCTTCGGCCGGTCCTGCAGACAGACGGAGTGCCAGCCGAGATACGGGCCGACGCCTTGGTGGCGTTGGGCGACTGCGCCGCTCCCGGCGGCCGCGGCGGGGCGCTCGCCGACACACTGGCCGAGGCTGATCAGCTCTACCGGGACGACCCTCGGCTTGACGATGATGCCGTCGTGCTGTCCCGGGCGCTGCTGCGGGTCTCCGCCGCACGCCACCATCGCCGGTGGGGCGACCTCACCACAGCCGTTGCCGCCGCCCGCGACGGCCTCGGTCTTCTCGACCAGCTGGCTGACAGTGCCGCGGATTCGGGTTTCGTCGGCGCGAGGCTCGTCCTCGAACTGGTGCGTGCGCTGGTGGACTCCGACGAGACGGAGTCCGCGAGCGACGCCGCGGAAACGCTGCTCCGAAAGCCGGTCAGGGCGCCGGCGGCCGCCCCGGTCGGCTGGATCAAGCTCGCACTGGTAACCGGCGTCCATCTGCCTGGCGGGCACATGTCGAGGGCCAACGACCTGCTGTGCGACGTCGCGGCCAGCGCCGAGCGGCACCAACTGACCCTGCTGCGGGCCGAGAGCATGCTCGCGCTCGCGCATGTGCACGAATGTGCCGGACGCCCGGCAGAGGCGTTGGCCTGCCTGCGTGACGCACACGCCGCCGAACGGCGACGGGCGCGCGCCCTCTACGCGGTGCGGGCAGTGCTGGCCAAGGAGTTCTCAACGGCCAACCAGACGGCCGAGACACCGGCGCCTTCCGTCGAACGCACCGCGCCGGTGCACGCCGGCGAAGCCATGGTGGGCACACTGTTCGCCGACGTGGAGCGCATGTTCGCGGGAACGAAGATCGGTGCCGAGGCCCTCGAACGGGCGCTCGCCGGCCGGATCGATCCTGGCGACAGCGGTGAGCGCCCCGTGCGGCGGCGCACCGACTGGGACTGGGAACGGATCGTCGAGCAGCGGACGGCTCAGGACGAGACCGACGCGGCGTCGATCGACCAGGGGCGCCCGATCGTCCCGATGGCTCAGAGCGCCGTGCTGACCGAGCCGGTGTCGATCGAGTCGCTCATCGAGGAGCCTCCCGTCGCCGTTGAGCCCGCTGCCGCTGTCGAGCCCGCTGTCCAAGCGGGGTCCGCCGGGCCCTCCCGACACGGCACCCGCGACCAGGACCGGCCCGGTCTCGCCTCCCTGCTCGTCGAATTGCTCGCCACCGCGGGAATCGACGAACAGCTGCTCGACTCCGCCGACGACCAGGACGGCGCCGACGTCCGCGACCGTTCGGAGCCGATCCGATCCGTCGCCGACCCGCGGCCGGTGACCAGCAGGGAGCCGAGCGGGCGGCGCCGACGCAGTGAGCTCGACACCTCTCTCCCATCATGGCTGAGCGATTCGCTCGCCATGGCGGATTCCGACGAGGCACCCGACCGCACGCCGCCGGCGTCCGGTCCTTCGCGCACTCCGGGTGCCCACCGATCCACCGGCCAGGGTGGTCTCGTGCCGGAGCAGGGGCCGGCCAGTGCGGGTCCGGACGGCCCATACAGCTGGCTCGAGTCAGACTCCCGGCCGCTTCAGCGCCGCGACCCCGGGCGCGGCCTCTCCGCCGTGCCCGGGCCGGAACCGACCAGCCCGTCGGCGTCCCGGCCGAACGGCTCTACCGAGACTGTCCGTCCCGCTGATCCCGGCGCCACGCCGAAGGACAAGACCAAGCCGAAGAGACGGTCCCGCTCGGAACTGGCCGACCTGCTCGCCGAGGCCCTTGTCGCCTTCGAATCGGCTCAGCAGGACGAGCCCGACCAACGGGAGGACGGCCACCCGGGCTCCGGCGACTGGACGCCCGCGGACTGGACGGCCGCCGAATGGGAACCAAACGGGGACGGGCCATCGCGGTGGCAGGAGACCGAGAGCTGGCGCGACGGCCGCGAGTGGCAGGTGCAGGCACCCGCGTCGCGGCACCGCCAGATCGAGAACAGCGACGCGCTCAGCGTGCCAGCGGTGACTGATCCGCCCGTGTTGTCGGACTGGATCTTCTCCAGCCGTGACGGAACTCCGGACTCCTCGGCCGTCGCGGAGGAGCCCGCGCTGCCGGACTGGTCCTCGCCGGTGCTCGGCTACGAATCGGCACAGCCGCCTTCGCCCTCGGTCTCCTCTGATGGGGATCCGGAGCGGAACTGGTCGGACTGGATGTGGACCCCGCCGGAGCGCCGTCCACGCTGAGCCGGCAGGCCCGCGGTGTCCGGTGGTCGTCGCACCTGAGGCTGGTCATCAGCCCCTTGTGGTCCAGCGGATGCCGACCCCATAAAGTGTCGTGTTGGTCCCGGCGCATCCCAGTCGCCGGATAGCGTGGAGTCGCCCCAACATGACCTCGACCGGAGCCCCGACCCAGCCGGCTGACACCAGCGCGGCGCACGACGATCGGGCGGAGAGTCCAGAACAGGCACGTGACGCGCTGATCGCCGGCGCGGCGACCGCGGCGCCGGACCTGGCCGACCTGATCGGTCTGTACTACCGGCACGTTCCCGCCGAGGACGTCATCGACATCGAGTCCGATGACCTTGTCGGCGCGGTGCGTTCGACCCGTCAGCTCGCGGCGACACGGGTGCCCGGCCGGCCGGTGGTCCGGGTCATCAACCCGAGCCGTGCCAACGACGGATGGACGTGCCCGGCCACTGTGGTGCAGATCGTCACCGACGACATGCCCTACCTGGTCGACTCGATTTCGTCGGAGCTGATCAGCGCCGGCATCCAGGTGCACCGCGTCGTGCATCCCATCGTGGTGGTGCGCCGGGACGTCGCCGGCGCGCTGCATGAGGTCCTGACCGACGCCGATCCGGCGGAACCCCCGCACGACGCGCTCGTCGAATCGTGGATGCACCTCGAGGTCGATCTCGTGACCGACACCGAGCGCGGCCGTGAGCTGGAGAACCGCCTTGTCGCGGTGATCGGCGACGTTCGGGAAGTGGTCGAGGACACCGACCGGATGGCGGGCACCGCCCGCCAGCTCGCCGAGCAGCTCAGCGCGAGCCCGCCGCCGCTGTCGGACGAGGAGGTCGCCGACGGTGTGGGCCTGCTGCGCTGGCTCGCCAACGGCCACTTCACCTTCATCGGCTACCGACAGTACGAGCTGGTGGACGACGCCGGTGGCGAGCCGGCACTGCGGGCGGTGCTCGCCTCCGGTCTCGGAGTGCTGCGCAAGGACAGCCTCGCCGCTCGCAGCCTGACCGCCGGTCCGGACACCGCGGCGAAGGCGCTGGCGCCCCAACTCCTTGTGCTCACCCCGGCCAGTGCGCCCTCGGCGGTGCACCGCTCGATGTATCCCTACTACGTCGGGGTGAAGATCTTCGACGCCGAGGGAAGGGTCAGCGGCGAGCACCGCTTTCTCGGTGTGTTCACCACCTCCGCGCTGCACGAGGACGTGCTGGAGATCCCGGTGGTGGCCCGGCGAGTCCGGGAGGTGATCCACCGCGCCGGCTTCCCGCTGGAGTCCTACTCCGGCCAGAAAATGCTCGAGGTCATCCAGAACTATCCGCGCACCGAGCTGTTCTCGGCTGACGCGGACACGCTGCACGACACGGCTACCGGCGTCCTGGCGCTGGCCGAGCGGCGCCGGCTGCGCCTGTTCCTGCGGCGTGACCCCTACCGCCGGTTCTTCTCCTGCCTCGTGTACCTGCCGCGGGACCGTTACACGACGACGTCCCGGCTGGCGATGCAGGAGGTGCTGCTCGCCGAACTGAGCGGCAAGAACCTGGAGTACAACGCGCTGATCGGCGACTCGTCGCTGGCCCGGGTGCATTTCGTTGTGCACACCGATCCCCATGAGATGGTCGAGCCGAACCCGGCCACCATCCAGAACCGGCTCGCCGAGGTGGTGCGCAGCTGGGACGACCTCATGACCGAGGCGATCCTCGCCGAGCACACCGCCGACAGCGACGCCCAGCTCACCAGTCCGCTCGGCGCCGAGTCGGCCGCCGAGCAGGGGCAGCGGTTCACCGCGGCGTTCCCGGAGAGCTACAAGGAGGACTTCTCCGCCGCCGAGGGGCTCGCCGACCTGCGCCGGCTGCAGTCCCTTGCCGAGGGTGACCTCGACATGTCCTTCTACGTCCCCGCCGACGCCGAGCCCGGTGAGCGCCGGTTCAAGCTGTACCTCGCCGGTGAACGGGTCACACTGTCGGCGGTGCTTCCTGTGCTGCAGCGGATGGGTGTCGAGGTCGTCGACGAGCGGCCCTACGAGGTCCACCGGGAGGACGGCACCCGGTGCTGGATCTTCGACTTCGGGTTGCGGCTTGACGCCGTTGTGTTGGAGCGGCTGACGGCCAACAACCTGGACACCGTTCGCCTGTTGTTCCAGGAGGCCTTCGCCGCCGCCTGGAAGGGCGAGGCCGAGATCGACAACTTCAACGCACTCGTGCTGCTCGCCGGACTGAGCTGGCGGCAGGCTTCGATTCTCCGCGCCTACGCCAAGTACCTGCGTCAGGCCGGCACGCCATACAGCCAGGACTACATCGAGGACGTCGCCCTACGGCACACCGAGGTCGCCGAGTCGCTAGTGAAGCTCTTCGAGACCCGGTTCGACCCCGCGCTGTCCACGCACGGCAGAACCACCCTGACCGAGTCGCTCGTCGAGGAGGTCACCGAGATGATCGACGCGGTGACCAGTCTCGACGCGGACCGGATCCTGCGCAGCCTGCTCGCGCTGATCACCGCGACCTTGCGCACCAACTACTTCGTCCGCGACGGTGCCGGTAACCCGCGCCCGTACCTGGCGATCAAGCTCGATCCGCGGGCCGTCCCGGATCTGCCCGAGCCCCGCCCACGGTTCGAGATCTTCGTCTACTCGCCCCGGTTCGAAGGGGTGCACCTGAGGTTCGGTCCGGTCGCACGGGGTGGTCTGCGGTGGTCGGATCGCCGCGAGGACTTCCGCACCGAGATTCTCGGTCTGGTCAAGGCCCAGGCGGTGAAGAATGCGGTCATCGTCCCGGTGGGAGCCAAGGGTGGCTTCGTGCTGAAGCGTCCGCCGGTGCCGAAGGGGGACCCCATTCTCGACCGTGAGGCGCTGCAGGCGGAGGGGGTCGCGTGCTACCGGATGTTCGTCTCCGGGCTGCTCGACCTCACCGACAACCTCGAAGCCGGCCAGGTCGTCCCCGCCGACCAGGTGGTCCGCTTCGATGACGACGACACCTACCTGGTGGTCGCCGCGGACAAGGGCACCGCGACCTTCTCCGACATCGCCAACGAGGTCGCCGCCGGATACGGTTTCTGGCTCGGCGACGCGTTCGCCTCTGGCGGTTCGGTCGGCTACGACCACAAGCAGATGGGGATCACCGCGAAGGGCGCCTGGGAGAGCGTCAAACGCTCCTTCCGCGAGCTTGGGGTGGACACCCAGACGCAGGAGTTCACCGTTGTCGGCATCGGCGACATGTCCGGCGACGTCTTCGGCAACGGAATGCTGCTGTCGGAGCACATCCGCCTGGTGGCCGCGTTCGACCACCGGCACGTGTTCATCGACCCGGATCCGGTGGCCGCCTCGTCGTTCGCCGAACGCGAGCGGCTTTTCGCGCTGCCCCGCTCGTCCTGGGACGACTACGACCGCTCGCTGATCAGCGAGGGTGGCGGAGTGTGGCCGCGCACCGCCAAGTCCGTTCCGCTCACCCCGCAGGCAAAGGCCGCGTTGGGTATCCCGGACGATGTGACACATCTCGCGCCGCCCGACCTGATCAGGTCGATCCTGCTCGCCCCGGTCGACCTGTTGTGGAACGGGGGCATCGGCACCTACGTGAAGGCCGCCGCCGAATCACACGCGGAGGTCGGGGACAAGGCCAACGACGCGGTCCGGGTCGACGGTGCGGACCTTCGGGTCAAGGTCGTCGGCGAGGGTGGCAACCTCGGACTCACCCAGCGCGGCCGGATCGAGTTCGCTAGGGCCGGCGGCAAAGTCAACACCGACGCGCTGGACAACTCCGCGGGAGTGGACTGCTCCGACCACGAGGTCAACATCAAGATCCTGCTCGACCATCTGGTCGCCGATGGCACGTTGGCTCGTGCGCAACGCGACGAGCTGTTGGCCGAGATGACCGACGAGGTCGGTGCGCTGGTGCTGCGGGACAATTACCAGCAGAACCTGGTGCTCGGCGTGGGCAGGGCGCACGCCGCCGCGATGCTGTCGGTGCACGCCAGACTGGTCACCGACCTGGAAGCGCACCACGGCCTGGACCGCAGGCTGGAGTCGCTCCCGACGGCGGTGCAATTCAAGGAGCTCGAGAAGGCCGGCCAGGGACTGACCTCACCCGAGCTGGCAACCGTGCTCGCGCACGTGAAGCTGGCGATCAAGGACCAGGTGCTCGCCAGCCCGCTGCCCGATTCGGAGGCGTTCGCCAGACGGCTGCCCGAGTACTTCCCCACCAAACTGCGCGAACGTTTCACCGAGGCGATCGCCTTGCATCCGCTGCGCCGCCAGATCACGGCGACGCTACTGGTCAACGAGGTGGTCGACGGCGCAGGAGTGTCCTACGCGTTCCGGCTCGCCGAGGAGGCCGGCGCGAGTGCGGTCGACGCTGTGCGGGCCTACACCGTTGTGACCAGTGCGTTCGGCCTTCCCGAGCTGTGGAAGGAGATAAACCAGCTGGACAACCGGATTTCCAGCCGGGTCCAGGACGCCATGATGCTGGAGACCCGGCGGCTGCTCGACAGGGCGTCGCGGTGGTTGCTGTCCAACCGGCCGCAGCCGCTCGCGGTCGGCGCCGAGATCAGCAGGTTCGCCGAGGTCGTCAGCGCCCTCGCCCCCCAGGCGCTTCAGTTGCTCCGCGGCCGGGAACGCGAGCAGGCCCTCAGCGACGCGCAACGGCTGATCGTGGACGGTGCGCCCGCGCGGCTCGCCGAGCGGATCGCCGCCCTGCTCTACACCTACGGCCTGCTCGACGTCAGCGAGGTCACCGAGCTCGCTGAGCGGGAGACACTCGATGTCGAACGCGAGCACCAGGAGATCGGCGAGCTGTACTACGCGCTGTCGGAACACCTCGGCATCGACCAGCTGCTCAGCTCGGTGACCGCGCTCGAGCGTGGCGACCGGTGGCACGCCCTGGCAAGGCTCGCCGTGCGGGACGATCTGTACAACTCGTTGCGGGCGATCACGCTGGACGCGCTGCGCAACAGCGATCCCGGCGACGACCCCGACGAGAAGATCGCCAAGTGGGAGACGTCCAACGCGTCCCGGCTGGGTAGGGCCCGGGCGACACTGGAGGAGATCGGCCGGGTGCAGCGGCTCGACCTCGCCACGCTGTCGGTCGCGGCCCGGCAGATCCGCAGCATGATCCGCTAGCGCGCGAGCTGGCCAGCGAGCGTGTCAGGCTCGGCGACGGCTGGGTGGGGCTTGTGATAGGTCCTTTGCGGCCTAGTGGCTCTCGGTGAGCAGCAGGCGTAGGGCGAGCCCGCCGAAGACGGCCGCCGCCGCTCGTTTGATCCACCCTTGGATGGCTGGGCGGCTCAGCAGCAGAGCGGAGAAGGCCCCCGCTGCAACGCCGACCGTGGTGTCCATGACCAGGCCGATCGCGATCAGCACGGCGCCGAGCACGAGAATCTGGACACTCGTGGACCACCCACCGGCGGTGATGAACTGCGGCACGAACGCCAGGTAGAACACCACGACCTTCGGGTTGGCCAGGTTGGTCAGCACGGCGGAGACGAACGTCCGCCGTAACGAGTGGCCGGCAATCGGTGACACCGTTTGCCTGGCTGAGCGGAGATTGTGGATCGCCAGGTACAGCAGGACCACCGTCCCGCCGATGCGCACCACATTCAGGGCGGTGGGCATAGCCGCGAGCAGGGCGCTCAACCCCACGGCAGCGGTCACGGTGTGCACGACCGTTCCCGCGGCCATACCAGTGGCAGCGGCGACGCCCGCACGGCGCCCCCCGACGATGCCGTGCGCGAGGATGAACATCATCCCCGGGCCGGGCACGAGGTTGAGGACCACGCAGGCCACTACGAACCCGAGTACGGCGCTTGACTCCATGACAGGCATCGTGGCACGGGGGCTACCAACGAACATAGGCAGTGCGCCGCTGCCGCATGATCAGCGGGGCAAGGTCGCGCTGGGTACTTCGACCACAGTGGACAGTGCCGGATGGAGCCCGCAGGGAATGCTGCTCGGCCACACCACAATTCCGTACCACGGAGGACAGCGGCGTCGGCTGAGGCCCGCCGGGTAGGATCCGTGCTCGCTGGATATGGGTGGGAGGCGTCGTCGTTGGGTGTTTTCCTCGCGCGGGTGCGACCGCGGTGGTCGGATATGGACGCCTACGGGCATGTCAATCACGCGAACACCGTGACCCTGTTGGAAGAGGCGCGGGTGGCCATGGTGTTCACCGAGGCCAGCAGGCGGGGCCTCACGGACATGTCCCGCGGCATGGTGGTCGTGAAGCTTTCGGTGCATTACCGTGCTCCGCTGGTGTTCGACGGGGGCGAGGTGGATGTGGCGATCTCGGTGCGGGATATTCGAGTGTCCTCGTTCGTTCTGGACTACGTCATGACTCCTGGGCTGCCGGACTCCGAGCGGAGCGGGTCGAATCGGGAACCGCGGCCGTCGAGGTCGCCCGACGTCCTGCTGACCGCGGAGACGCTGATGGCGCCGTACGTCGCGAGGTCCAGGCCACGCCGGCTGACCGACGCCGAACGCGACTTCCTCGAGAACTGGCATGGCGGAGACGACCGTGGCTGAACTCGTGTTCACCGATCCCGCCGAGCGGGACGACCTCGGCGCGTTCGTGGCGAAGGCGGTCAGGCTCGACGCACAGGGTCTCGTCCGGCTCCGAGCGCGGGACGCGCACGCGGTCGACGCCTGGGTGTCCACTCCGTTCGACGTCCTCGCCACCCGGACGGTCTCCGGAGGCGTGACGCCGCACGACATCTCGGTGGCCGGCAGCGAACTGCTCGCCGGTCTCGCGGTCCTGCGCGGTGACCGGATCGACCCGGGGGTAGCCAAGGACCTGCTGTGGCGCTCCCCGCTGCCGCCGTCGACCGGCTGGCTGCCGGTCGACGAGCTGCCGGTCGACGTGGTCACCGAGCTCGCCGACCGGGGTGTCGCGCTGGCGCGGGAGAACGTCGGGCCACAGGGCACGCCGCCGGCCTCGCTGCTGGACCAGACCGTGCTCACCGTCAGCGGCGGCGGTCTCGACGTCAAGATTCCGCTGCGCTGTCTGTTCGCCCTTTCCGGCATGGGCTTCCTCGGTGGCGGCACGGACAGTGGCGGCACGGAAACCCGGGACGTCGTCAGGGTGACAGCCACGGACAGTTGGCTGCGTATCGACGCCAGGTACGGCGCGGTGGTCCGCCGCCGACACGCCCTGCTGCCCCTTCTGGTCTAGCGCCTTCGCGGCCTGCGATGGTGAACTGGCGGTGCATAATCCGGTGACCCGGCGCTGACCAGGCGTCACAGGCGAGGAGTTGGGACGCTGTGTCAGACACGCGCGACAAGGTCGAACCGCGGGGCCGCACCGTGCTCGGCCACCCGATCGGTCTGGTGAACCTGTTCGGTGTCGAACTGTGGGAACGGTTCTCCTACTACGGGATGGTCGGCATCCTGGCCTACTACCTGTACTACTCGCTGGAACGGGGCGGCCTCGCCCTACCGCAGACCACCGCGACTGGCATCGTCGGTGCCTACGGCGGACTGGTCTACCTGTCGACGGTGCTCGGTGGCTGGCTGGCCGACCGGGTGCTCGGCATGGAGCGCACGGTCTTCTACGGTGGCTTCCTGGTGATGATCGGACACATCGCGCTGGCCGTGCTGCCAGGCCTCGGCGGCGCGGGTGTCGGGCTGGGGTGTGTGGCGCTGGGCGCCGGCGCACTGAAGTCCAACGCCTCCTCACTGCTCGGCACGCTCTACGAGAAGGGCAACCCCCGCTGTGACGGCGGGTTCACGCTGTTCTACCTCGGCATCAACCTCGGCGCGTTCACCGGCCCGCTGGTCACCGGACTGATGCAGACCGAACTCGGCTTCCACTACGGCTTCGGCGCGGCCGCAGTCGGCATGGCACTCGGCCTCGCGCAGTACGTGGTGTTCCGGCGCAACCTGGGCACGCACGGCCACGAGGTGCCCAATCCACTGTCGGCACCGGAGCGGACCAGGATGGCGCTCGCGGTCGTGGCCGCCGCGGTGGTCGTCGTGCTCGTGCTGCTGACTGGTGTGGTGACGCTGGCGAACCTGGCCAGGGTGACCACCGGCGTGATCGTGGTAGCCGCGCTCGCCTATTTCGTGGTGATGCTGAACAGCGGCAAGGTCAACCCGTCAGAGCGCAGCCGGGTTGGCGCGTTCGTCCCGCTGTTCATCGCCAACGCGGCGTTCTGGTCGCTGTTCCAGCAGATGTTCACCATGCTCGCGGTCTACTCCGACGAGCGGATGGACTGGACGGTTTTCGGCTGGACCGCTCCCGCCTCCTGGATCCAGTCCGAGGAACCGATCTGGGTCATTCTGCTGTCCCCGGTATTCGCCATGCTCTGGACGAGACTGCGCGAGCGTGCGCCGGCAACGCCGACGAAGTTCGCCCTCGGCGTGATCGGCATGGGCGTCGCGTTCCTGCTGTTTCTGCCCATGGCCGGCGGCACAGGCAAGACCAGCCCCGCGATCGTGGTCCTTGCCATCATGGCGGTGTTCGCCGTCTCCGAGTTGCTGCTCTCGCCGATCGGGCTCTCGGTGACCACGAAACTGGCCCCGGCGGCGTTCCGGTCACAGATGATGGCGCTGTACTTCCTGTCCGTCGGGATCGGAACCTCGATGGCCGGCGTGCTGGCCGCGTTCTACTCGCCCGCACACGAGCTGCTCTACTTCGGCGTCAGCGGTGCGGTGACCATCGCGGTCGGCCTCGTCGTCGTCGGACTGAGCCCCTGGATCCGGCGCAGGATGGAGGGAGTGCACTGAGATCGGTGCGCCCGCCCGCCCGCCGAGGCTGACGCGGCCCACCGCTGCCCGCTCAGAGCAGCCAGGCGGCGGCGTCCGGCGGAAGCTGGCCGTCGGACAGCGGCATGCTGGAGAGCAGAATCTGCCCTGCCGGCAGCGGCACCGGTCGTGGCCCCGTGTTCAGCGCGCAGACAAGGCCGCTGCCCTTGCGCCGGAAGGCGAAGCATCCCTCCGGCGCGCCGTACCACTCCAGCTCCATGCCGGCGAAGGCCGGATGCGTCTTGCGCAGTTCCACGGCCTCCCGGTAGAGGGACAGCGTCGAATCAGGGTCCTCCAGTTGGGCTTCCACGGTCAGCGTCGCCCATTCCGCGGGTATCGGCAGCCAGCTCGCGGTGCCGGTGGTGAAGCCGAATGGAGCCTCCGTGCCCTCCCAGGGGATCGGCACCCTGCTGCCGTCCCTGCCCAGCTCGGTGTGTCCCGAGCGCTCCCATATCGGGTCCTGCCGTGCCCAGTCGGGCAGCTCGACATCGCCAAGTCCGAGCTCTTCACCGTTGTACAGATAAACGACCCCGGGAAGGGCGAGTTCCACCAGAGCCATCGCCCGTGCTCGCCGCCAGCCGAGTTCCCCGCCGCCATATCGGGTCACGTGCCGGACCACGTCATGGTTGGACAGCGTCCACGTCGGCGGCGAATCGACGGTGGCGACGGCGGCCAGTGAGCTCTCGATGGCCGCACGCACCGACTCGGCGTTGAAGTCGGCGTCCACCAGCTGGAAGTTGAAGCCGAGGTGGAGCTCGTCGGCACGCAGGTAACGGGTGAACCGTTCGCTGTCCTTCACCCAGATCTCGCCGACGGCCATCGTGCCCGGATACTCGTCGAGCACCTTGCGGATCATTCGGTGGATGTCGTGCACACCGTCGTTGTCGAACCGAGGGTCCAGTGCGTTGTCGTGCAGCACTCCGGCCCCCTCCAGCGCGCCGGGCGCCATGTCGGGAAAGCCGTCCGGTTTGGCCATGCCGTGCGCCACGTCGAGCCGGAATCCGTCCACGCCCCGGTCCAGCCAGAACCGCATGGTCCGCGCGAGATCGGCGGCCACCTCCGGGTTGGCCCAGTTCAGATCGGGCTGCTGTGGGGCGAACAGATGCAGGTACCACTGGCCGTCGGCCACCCTGCTCCAGGCCGGCCCCCCGAAGATGCTGGTCCAGTTGTTCGGCGGCAGCTCGCCGTGCTCACCGGACCCGTCCAGGAAGTGGTAGCGCTCGCGCTCCGGACTGTCGGGTCCGGCCAGCACGGCAGCCCGGAACCACTCGTGCTGGTCGCTGGTGTGGTTGGGAACCAGATCGATGGTGATCTTGATGCCGCGCCGGTGCGACTCGGTGACGAGGCGGTCGAAGGCGTCGAGGTCGCCGAAAAGTGGATCGACGTCACGCGGATCGGCCACGTCGTAACCGTGGTCCACCATGGGCGAGCGGTAGAAGGGGGTCAGCCACAGCGCCTGAACGCCGAGCAGCTCGAGATACCCCAGGCGGGAGGTGATCCCGTCGAGGTCGCCGACCCCGTCGCCGTTGCCGTCGGCGAACGACCGCACGTACACCTGGTAGAAGACGGCGTCATGCCACCAGGCGGGCGTCTGCGTGATCTCGGTCTGAAGGTCAACGGGCCGTCGCACAAGGTGCCATCCTGCCACCCGACAGGGCGGGATTGTCCGTCAATGGGTTACTGGCTGGGAAAATGGTGCTCAGTGCCGTGGTGATCGATCTCACTCGGCCGTCCCCGTTCGCCGTTGTCGCCGCCTGTGTTCACACCCAGCTGTTGAGCATTCCCTGCGCGGCCATCTCCAGGTAGTCCCACAGCTGCTTGCGTTCCGGATCGGCGAGCCCCGCCTCGTCCACCGCGATCCGCATGCAGCGTAGCCACGCGTCACGGGCGGCGGGACCGATGGTGAACGGGGCGTGCCGCATCCGCAGCCGCGGGTGTCCGCGTTGTTCGGAATAGGTTCGCGGGCCGCCCCAGTACTGCATCAGGAACAGCCGGAGACGCTCCTCGGCCGGCCCGAGATCCTCCTCGGGATACAGCGGACGCAGGAGTTCGTCCTCGGCGACCTCCGCGTAGAACCGGGCGACGATCCGCCGGAACGTCGGCTCGCCTCCGACAGCGTCGTAGAAGTTCTGCGGCGTTCCCATGTCAACCACCGCCCCGCATCAGCACCCGATCTCCTGGTATCCGTGCCCATCCTCGCATCCGGCACACCGTCGTCAGCTCCCGAGCCCAGTGGTCCGTGCGTCGCCCCCGCCCATGTCGGAGTCGGTCGGGCGGCTCGCCGGTGGTCTGACCGGCTCCGGCTCGTGGTCCTGCCGTGGGGTGGGTGGTTTGACGCCGGCGGCGGCGAACGCGGCCATGATCCGCGCACGCAGGGCACGCTGGGTCGCCCACTGCCGCCCCGGCCGGACCTTGACGGTCAGCCGCAGCGTGATGCCCTCCGAGGTGACCTTCTCGATCCCGAGCACCTGCGGGGTGTCCAGCATGTCGGCATCCAGCGGGCTCTCGGTGACCGCCGCGTTCGCGACCTCGCCGAGCACCGTCAGCGCCGTGTTGACGTCGCTGAGATGTCCCATCGGAACATCGACGACGGCGACGGCGAAGCCCTGACTGGAATTGCCCACCCGCACGACCTCGCCGTTGCGGACGTACCAGACCGTGCCCTCGCCGTCCCGCAGCGTGGTCACCCTCAGTCCGACCGATTCCACCGTGCCGCTTGCCTGGCCGATGTCGATCACATCGCCGACCCCGTACTGGTCCTCGAGCATCATGAAGATTCCCGAGAGAAAGTCGCGCACGAGACTCTGCGCGCCGAATCCGAAGGCGACGCCGAGCACGCCGGCCGAGGCGATGATCGGCGTCAGGTCGAAGCCGAGCTTGCTCAGCACCACGAGAAAGGCCAGACCGTAGGTGACGAAGGTGGTCACCGACTTGAGCACCGAACCGATGGTCATGGCCCGCTGCCGGCGGCGCTCGGACCACTGCGCGCCGATCATCTGCGGCGCACGCTCGCGAAGTGGCCGCAGCAGTGGGGGAATCTCGCCGTTACCTCTGGTCATCCTGTTGATCATGCGGTGGGCGACGGTTCTGACGACCACGGCGATCACCAGGATCACCAGAATCTGCACCGCACCGGTGACCAACGACGGCCAGTTGGTCTCCAACCAGTCGGCTGCCAACACCATGTTCTGCCCTTCTCACTCGTCATTACCGCGCGAACGCGCCGCCCCCGCCGGCTCCGCCGCGAGATCCAGGCCGACCGCGTTGGCCAGGAAGCCCAGTTCGTCGACGGCGAGATCGACGTCGCGGGACACCGACCGCGCGGCATGGCCGACTTCGGTCTCCCGACGGAGAAGCACGGGCCGCTTGACGGGGTCCGCGCTGGTGGCGTGCTGCAGCGCCGCGCACATCTTGCGTGCGTGACACGGGTCGACCCTGCTGTCGGCCTCGAACACGGTGAACAGCACGGCCGGATACTCCACGTCACTCTCGACGCGATGATAGGGGGAGTAGCCCAGCAGCCACGCGAGCTCCTCGGGTACCGCGGCGCTGCCGTACTCGTGCGCCCACAACCGGCCGAGCAGGAAGCGCTCGTAGCGCACCATGTCCAGCAGCGGTGCCGAACACACCACCGCCCGGTACAGCTCAGGTCGCTGCGTCAGCGCCGCGCCGACCAGCAACCCGCCGTTGGAGCCACCCATGATCGCCAGCTGGTCCGGAGTGGTCCACCCGGTCCTGATCAGGTGCTCGGCCGCGGCGTGGAAGTCGTCGAACACGTTCTGTTTGCGTTCCCGCATGCCGGCCTGGTGCCACTGCTCGCCTTCCTCGCCACCACCGCGCAGCGAGACGACTACCCAGATGCCGCCCGCCCGCACCCACGCCGACGCCGAGCTGTGGTAGCCGGGATGGCGGCTGATCGCGAAACCGCCGTAGCCGGTGATCAGCGTCGGTCGGGGCTGATCGGGGCGACCCTGCTTGGAGACCACGAACATCCGAACCACCGTGCCGTCGGCAGAGGTGTACTCCTCGTGGTCGACCTGAACCGCCGACGCCGACACCGTGCCGGGCGACGGTGCCCACAGCCGGGTCGCCGGGTCGCCGAGCGTGAACGCGTGCACACAGGTGGGCGTGGCAAAGTCGGTCCAGCCGAACCACACCGTGCCGCGGTGGGCGTCGGTCCCCGTGTCCACGACGGAAATGCCGTGCACCGTCCCGGTCCCTGGCAGCGGCACGGCGCCGGTGTGCTCGCCTGTGGCAGCGTCGTGCAGGTGCAGCTCGGAAACGGCGTGCCGGGTGCGTAGCGCGACGAGGTGGCGGTTTTCGGCGGGGCCGCCCGGAAGCAGGCGGACCTCGTCGAGCACCGATCCCGGCTCTTCGGCGATCAGCTCGCGCCAGTGCGCCGGGCCGGGGCGTTGCGGGCTCGTGACGCACAGTCGCCCGCGTGGCGCGTCCAGCGTCGTCACCAGGTAGAGCCGGTCGTCGGCCGCGACCCAGGCCGTGCATTGGGCGCCCGCGGAGTCGGCAAGCACCTCCCGCAGCCGGAACTCCGGTGAGTCGAGATCGGCGATCCACACCGCGTCGTGACGGGTGGTGCCCCGCCGACCGTCGACGATCAGCCAGCGGCCGTTCTCGGACACCGTCAGCCCGAAGTAGTAGGTCGGGTCGAGGCCGTCACCGTGTACGACGACATCCGTGCGGGGATCGGCGCCGACCCGGTGGCGCCACACCCGGCGGTGGAACAGCTCCTCGCCGGCGGGGATCCGCTCGGCGGGCAGCTGGCGGACGTAGTAGAACTCCGCCCCGTCCGGCAGCCAGCCCACCGGGCTGTACCGGCACCGGTCGATCGGACCGTCGACCACCTCGCCGCTGTCCACGTCGAGCACGAACAGCACGGACTGCTCGGTGCCCCCGACCGACACCTGGTAGGCGAGCAGTCGGCCGTCCCGGCTCGGCGACCAGCCGTCGAGGGTGGTGCGTCCGGACGGATCGAGTTCGGCCGGGTCGACGACCACCCGCTCGGCGCCGGCCGCGGTGCGCAGCCACACCGCGGGATGTTCCCGGCCGGGGTCGCGGCGGACGAAGAACGCCCGTCCCTGGCGCCACACCGGCACTCCGACAGAGCCGGCCTGTCGCAGACCGTGCAGGCGCTCACGGAGGGCCTGCCGACCGGGGAGGGTGGACAGCCACGAGTCGGCGACCGCGTCCTGCGCCGCCGACCAGTCGATGGTTCGCTGGTCCTCGGGATCCTCGAGCCAGCGGTACGGATCCGCGACCAGGTGCCCGCCAAGGTCCTCCACCAGATCAAGGCGCGGGGGCGTCGGGTAGCTCAAGGAATGGGGGAGAACCGTCGTCATGTGGCGAGATTAGTAGCCAAGTGAAAACGATCGCCAATAGGCCTGGAGAGCCGTGGCGGGCGCGGGCGGGCCGGCCGCCCTCGGTGACCCGACCAAGTAGGTCACTGCCTGTTCAGGACGGTCACCGCAGGTCGCAATCAAAACGTCACGTATCACAGGTGCGGCGGATGGGACAAATGTGGTCGACTAGGGCAGCACCCGGTGGAGGTGGTCGAGTGCCCGACCGACAACCGACCCCGATCGGCGCCCCTCGAACAGGGCTTGCGCCGCGGGCTCCCCTGCGCCAGAACCCTCCCCAGCGTAAAGATCCTCCGCCACGTCAGGACTCGGCTGTCTCGGTGGGCCATCCCCCTTGGAGTCGGCGGCAGGTACTGCTGCTCAACGCCACTTTCGAACCGCTGACGGCGCTACCGCTGCGTCGTGCGGTCGTCTTGGTGGTGCGCGGCAAGGCCGAGGTCGTGCACGGCGACCCCGCCGGCTTCGTCCTGCACTCCGCCACCGCGAGTGTCACGGTGCCTTCGGTGATCCGGCTGTCCACCTACGTGCGTATCCCCTACCGGGGACGGGTGCCGTTGACCCGGGCCGGTCTGATGCACCGGGATCGCTACCGCTGCGCCTACTGCGGTGGCCGGGCCGAGACCATCGACCACGTCGTTCCGCGCAGCCGGGGCGGCGCGCACAGCTGGCAGAACTGTGTGGCCTGCTGCGCCAAGTGCAATCACCGCAAGGCCGACAAGCTGCTGGCCGAACTGGGCTGGCGACTGCTGATCACGCCGACCACGCCGCGTGGGTCACAGTGGCGACTTCTCGCCAGCGCGGTCGACGCCGATCCCCAATGGCTGCAGTACCTCGGCGAACCGGCGGCGTGAGCCTCGACGAGCTGTCCGCTGCCGATCTGTCACCGCCGGGTAACCCACAGTCGTCGGTCTCAGTTGACTCGGACGCCTTCACGGTTGACTCGCACACCCTCGTCATGGACGCGGGGGCCGTTCACGCGGACGCCGGTGAGGAGTCCCGGCGCGGACCAAACGCTGGTTACAGTGCCACTCGAGTGGGTGATAGCGAACCGCTGCGTGTGGAGGGCCCTCGTGTACATAGCGTGTCCTCCTAGTGAGGTTTGGCGAGGAAATCACGGACTGTTGGTAATATGCAAGACCCGTACAGGTGAAAGTTAAGTCGACGTGCGGTCCGGCGCAAGCCGCCAAATCGGCGGCTTTGGCGGACGATCGGACCGCAACCGTTCAGCCGCGCGGCGTAGGCCGTCCGAGTGTATTTACGTGATCATGATAACGCCTATAGCTGACGGACTCTGGCTTGGCCGACCCGATTGGATCTGCCGGGGCAACGGAGCGCTCGTGTTTGATTACTGACAGCGACTGAGGACTTGGGCTGGCAACGGAGAATCCGGGTCTAACCGCTGGGGATCTGGGTAGCAACGGAGGTCATGACGGGCAGCTGAGTGTCTGGGCAGTGAGGACGGTGACAGGTGGACGATCGTGCTCCCTGGACGACAGAGGGATCTGAGATGATCCCGGACCCATCACATGTCGATCATCATTCACCCCGCCGCGTTCCGCCCGTTGCCGGGGTTGAGACAGCCGGTTTCCGGCGACTGCTGAGGATTTGGTTCATCGCGCTGATCGGTGACGGCGTCAGGGTCACGACGCTTCCCGTCTTCGCCGCCGTCAGCACCCGCGACCCACTCGCCGTGTCCGCCGTCGCGGTCGCCGAAGTACTGCCCTGGCTGGTGGTCGCCCTGCCGGCGGGAGCGCTGGTGGACCGGATGCGACCGCGCGCCGTCGTGTTTGGCGCACACGCGGTGCGGGGACTGCTGACCGCGGTCCTCGCGGTGCTCGTCGTTGCCGGACGGGCCGGTCCTGTAACGCTCGCGGTGTTCGCCTTCCTGGTCACCTCGGCACAGACCTTCGCCGATTCCGCCGAGCAGGTGCTGCTGGTCGAACTGGCCGGCCCGCGCGACATCGAGCGGGCGAACGCGCGATTCGTGACCGCGGAGACGATCGGACTTGACCTCGTCGGGCCACTGACGGCCGGCGTGCTGCTCGGTGTCGGCGCCGGCGGAGTCGGAGCCTTCTCGACGTGGCCACCGACGCTGTGTTTCGGATTGAACGCGCTGGCCTTCCTCGTCGCCGCCGGACAGGTGGCCAGACTGCCTGACATCGCGGCCCGATGTGACCGGTCCGGCGACACCCGGACCTCGGTGATCGCCCGGCTGCGCGCCGACGTGGTCGAGGGCGGCCGCTTCCTGGCTCGCCACCGCGGCCTGCGAACGCTGGTCGGTATCGTGATGCTGACGGCGTTCGCGGTGAGCGCGACCAACGCGGTCACCGCCCTCTACGTGGTGCAGGCCCTCGCCGCGCCGGCCGCCGTGATGTCGGCGATGCTGATCGCACTCTCCCTGGGCACACTCGCCGCCGCACGGATCAGTCCGGTGGTGGCCGGCGGCGTCGGCGACGGACCGGTCCTCGTCGGCTCGCTGTTCCTGCTCGGCGCCGGCATGGCCGTTGTCGGCACGATTCCGTCGGTGGCCGCGGCGGTCGCCGGCTATCTCCTGGTCGGCTGTGCTGTCGGCGGATGGAACGTGTTGGCCGCCAGCCGACGCCAGCGTATGACACCGCACAGGATGATGGGCAGGGTCAGCAGCGCGTACCGGGTACTGACCTGGGGATTCATGCCGCTCGGTGCTGGCTTTGCCGGGCCGCTTGCCGCACTGACCTCGTTGCGCACCGTGTTCCTCGTCGTCGCCGGACTGGTCGCGCTCGCCGCGGTGGTCGCGGCCCGCCCGCTGCTGAGGTCCCCGGAGCTGACCGGATAGCCGCCGGCCAGCCGGTCGCGGGGGTGCCGGCGGGCTCGGCTACCGTAGTCCACCGTGAACGTCGTGGACACCATCGCAGTCCTCGTGCTGATCCCGCTGGCCATCTACGGCGTGATCGCGTTGCTGACGCTGTGGCCCAAGTTCGCGCGTGCTCCCCGCTACCGGCCCGGTCAGCGGTGGGACTACGCGTCAGTGTGGTGGACGGCCAATCCGGCCGGCCTCGGCTCCGCCGATCGTGCGCGGGCCGTGTCCGAGCACGGGCCCGCCACCGAACCGGGCGCCCAGGATGACACACCCGTCCACACCGCGAGGGGAGGCGCTCGTGGCAGCTGGTGAGATTGTCAGACGGCACGAGGAAGGCGAGACGGAACTCGGTTACGGCGTGGCCCGCACGGCGACCGGAAGGCTGTCGATCGCCCGCGAGCTCAAACCAACACCGCCCCGGGTCCCGTTCACGGCCGGTGAGCTGGCCAGCCTCGACGAGGCACTCACCCTGTCCAGCCGGCAGACCGGGCTCGACTTCAGCGTCTACCTCGGTGAGCTCGGCGCGGACGGGTCCGATGCGGCCGACACCAGGCAGGCGGCCGAACGGCTACACGCCATGGCGGTGCCTTCCCCGGCGGCCAGCGTGCTGATCGCGGTGTCCCCGGGACAGCGCGTCGTCGAGGTGGTCACCGGTGACGAGTCCCATCGCAGGCTCGCCGACCGCAGTTGCAAGCTCGCCGTGATGAGCATGGTCGCGTCGTTCTCCGAGGGTGACCTGATCGGCGGTCTCGTCAGCGGCCTGCGCATGCTCGCCGACCAGGCCGGTTCCGCTCCCCGCCACTGAGCTGGGGGAGCGGAACCTCGACGCTCACGACTGGTCGAACTCCCGGGCCGCGAGGGCGCGGAGGATTCCCGCCCGCCCCTCGGACACCAGCCGGTGCAACGCCGCCGGCCGGTCCTGAGCCAGCCACGCGTCGGCCGCCACCACGGTGGACCGGTCGACCGCCCAGGTCGGGAACAGCCCCACGACGGTCGGCTGCGCACGTTCACTGGACCGACGCGACCACACGTCGGCCACGTCGGCGAAGTACCGGTCGGTGAACGGCGCCAGCAGCGGTTTCTGGCTGGGGTGCGAGAAGCCGGAAATGATGGCCTCGTTCACGGCGTTGGGCAGGTCATCGTCGTACACCGCCCGGCGCCACGCCTCGGTCTTGGACGCCTCGCTCGGGACAAGGGCCCGTGCCCGCTCAGCGTGCCGCCGACCCGTCGCGGTGTCGTCGCCGTCCAGTTCGGCGGCGATCTCCGCTTCGCCGGCTTTGCCGTGCGCGACAAGCGCCTGCAGCAGCCGCCAGCGCAGATCGGTGTCGACGAGCAGGCCGGTGAGCGGGTCGGCGCCGGTGAACCAGCCGGTGAGCGTGACGATGGCCTCCTCGGTCAGCACCGAACCGGTCAGTGAGTTGACGAAGGCCAACTGGTGGTCCGAACCGGGTTCGGCGGTGCGGGCCAGTTTCAGCATGGTGTCGGTGAACTCCCGCCATCCCTGGCCGGCCCACGCGGGGTCGGCGTAGGACGACAGTGCCGTCTGCGCCTGCAGCAGCAGCCGCTGCACCACGCCGACCTCGGTCTCGGCATGGATGCCGCCGAGCACGAGTGCGACGAAGTCACGTGCCTTCAGTTCCGCCTCACGGGTCATCTCCCAGGCCGCCGACCAACACAGCGTCCGCGGCAGCGGTTCGGTGACGTCGGCGATCCGGTCGATGAGGGTGGCTAGTGAATCGTTGTCCAGCCGCATCGTGCAGTAGGTCAGGTCGTCATCGTTGACGAGCACGAGCTTGCCCCGTGGCACTCCGGTCAGCGCGGGCACCTCGGTGCGCTCACCCGTTACGTCCAGTTCGACCCGGTGAGCGCGCACCAGCCTGCCGGTCGCCGGATCATCGTCGTAGACGCCGATGGCCAGTCGGTGCGTTCGCAGTTCACCGGCTCCTGGCCGAGCCGGCCCCTGGAGCACCGCGAAGGTATTGAACCTGCCGTCGTCGCCGACGGTGAACTTGGGACGCAACAGGTTCAGGCCGGTGGTCTCTAGCCACTGGGCCGACCACCACGACAGGTCGCGGCCGGAGGCCTCCTCCAGCGCGGCGAGCAGATCGGCGAGGGTCGCGTTGCCCCACGCGTGCTTGGCGAAGTACACCCGCAGCCCCGCGAGGAAGTTGTCCAAACCGACGTAGGCCACCAGCTGCTTGAGCACGCTGGCACCCTTGGCGTAGGTGATGCCGTCGAAGTTGACCTCGACCGCCTGCAGATCCTCGATGCTGGCCGCGATTGGGTGGGTGGAGGGCAACTGATCCTGCCGGTACGCCCAGGACTTCTCGATGTTGGCGAAGGTGGTCCAGGCGTGGGTGTACTCGGTGGCCTCGGACTCGGCGAGCACGCTGGCCCAGGTGGCGAACGATTCGTTCAGCCACAGGTCGTCCCACCAGCGCATGGTGACCAGGTCGCCGAACCACATGTGCGCCATCTCGTGCAGCAGAGTCTCGCACCGGCGTTCGTACAGGTAGCGGGTCACCCTGCTGCGGAAGACGAAGTCCTCGAGGAACGTGACGCAGCCGGCGTTCTCCATCGCGCCGGCGTTGAACTCCGGCACGAACACCTGGTCGTACTTGCCGAACGGATACCGCACCGCGAACGCGCGATGGTAGAAGTCAAAGCCCTGCTTGGTCTCGCGGAACAGCCGTTCGGCGTCCATGTGCTCGGCGAGCGAGGCCCGGCAGTAGATGCCGAGCGGAACCGCACCCTCGGCGTCGGAGTACTCGTCGTTCCATCTCGCGTACGGGCCGGCCACCAGTGCCACCAGGTAGCTCGACAGCGCCGGTGTGGTCTCGAACACGTGCCGACTCGTTCCGGTCCCGGCCGGCTCGGTGCTGGCCAGCGGCGCGTTGGACACGACAGTCCACTCCTCGGGAGCGGTCACGGCGATGTCGTAGACCGCCTTGAGGTCAGGCTGGTCGAAGCAGGCGAACATGCGCTTGGCGTCGGCGGTCTCGAACTGGGTGTAGAGGTAGACGCCGTCGTCGACCGGATCGACGAACCGGTGCAGGCCTTCGCCGGTGTTCATGTACTGACACCGGGCGCGCACCACCAGTTCATTGGTCTCGGCGAGATCGCGCAGCGCGATGCCGTCGTCCTCCCGGTATCCGGTGATGTCGAGTTGGACCCCGTTGAGAGTGGCCGAGATCACCTCGTCCGCCACCAGGTCGATCCAGGTCGAGGCACCAGGGGAGTTGCCGCGGAAGCGGACGGTCGTCGCCGAGCCGAATGTCGGTCCGTCGCCGGTCAGGTCCAGTTCGATGTCGTAGGACTGGACCTCGAGCAGCGCCGCACGCTGGCGGGCCTGGTCGCGGGTCAGGTTCGGCGCGGCCACATGTCACCTCTCTGTCTGTGTCGTGACGTTTTCCGTCGCACGATTCGGCTCGGTTCCCATCTGGACCTGGGCGGGTGCCCGTGGCATCAAATCACGTGCGAGGGGCGCTCCGCCGTGCGGACCCGAACGTGTCGGGCGGGAATGGCCGCCGCTCCGTCCCGGTTGGAGTCAATGCCAGTACGGGCAGCCAGCCCGGCGCGGAATGTGTGGGAGATGTGGCCATGACCACTGTGGAAGAGACGAACTCCGTCCGGGTCGACTTCTGGTTCGATCCAGTCTGCCCGTGGGCTTGGATCACGTCCCGGTGGATCCTGGAGGTCGCCAAGGTCAGGGACCTTGATCTGCACTTCCACGTGATGAGCCTTTCGGTGCTCAACGCGGGGCGGGACGACCTGCCCGAGCAGTACCAGGAGAAGGTGACGAGAGACTGGTTCTGGCCGGTCCGGGTCGTGATGGCCGCCGCTCGCGATCACGGCGAGGAGGTGATCGCCCCGCTCTACACGGCATTAGGCACGAGGATCCACAACGAGGGCAACAAGGACCTGACCGAGGTGATCAAGTCGGCCCTCGCCGAGGTCGGTCTGCCCGCCGAGCTCGCCGACGCGGCCACGAGCACCCAATACGACGAGGAGCTCAAGACCAGCCACCACGCCGGCATGGATCCGGTCGGCATGGACGTGGGCACCCCGGTGATCCACGTGAACGGGGTCGCGTTCTTCGGTCCGGTGCTGTCCAAGATTCCCCGTGGAGAGGAAGCGGGTCGTATCTTTGACGGCGCGCGTCTGCTTGCCGGCTATCCGCATTTCTACGAGCTCAAGCGGACAAGGACCGAGGACCCGGATTTCTCCTGATCTCTCAGGGTTTCCGGTCTCGCTCGGCCAGGGCACGCAGGGCGGCGCGGGTGGTGTCCCCGGGGAAAGGCGATCGGCGCAGGGCGTCGTCCTCGCCGATGTCGCCAGTCAGGACGGCGGCGCAGAGTATGCCGACGGCGACGATGTCGGCACGCTGCGCCGCCACAAAGCTCCTGTCGACCGGATCGCCATGTCCGGGGACGACGGTGGTGGCCGGACCGGTCAGATCGAGCACCGAACTCAGCGCGGCCGGCCACGTCGCCGGGTAGGAGCCATCGAACGCCGGTGGAGCCCCGTTCTCGACGAGATCGCCGACGAAGACAACATCCGCGTCGGGCACGTGGGCGACGACGTCGTGATCAGTGTGGCCGAGGCCGAAGCTGTCAAGAACCACCGTCCGGCCACCGAGGTCGAGTTCGGTGCGTCCGGACAGCATCGAGTCCGGCAGGACGAGCCGAGTGGCGGCGATCCGGTCGGCGATCTCGGGTTTTCCCTCGACGCGGTACTGGCGAACCCATTCTGTTCGCTGGGTTTCGCCGTCGGCGACCAGTTCCGCTCGGCAGCCTGGATGGGACAACACCGGGCACGGCAGGAACGCGGCCGTGCCGAAGCTGTGGTCGAAGTGGGCGTGGGTGAGGAGAACCCGCCACGGGTTCGCGGTCACCGACCGGACCGCGGCCGCCCACTCGGCGCCCTGGCCGGCGTCACCACCGGTGTCGATGACGAGACAGGCGTCCCTGCCGAGGACGAGCCCGAGGGACAGGTCCAGTTCGTCGTATCGGCGCACGAGCACTCCGTCGCCGACCTCAACCCATCGCGCGGGGGCCGACCGTGGTTCACCCACGGGCCCCGCCTGCCGGCGGCCGCTTGTCGTAGATCACCGGCGTGAGTATGCCAAGGGTACGTCGGGCTGGCCCGCCCCCGGCGGGCGAACCGGCTCTTGACCTGGATCGCGCTCCAGCTGGTGGGATGCGTTGTCATGACCACCACTTCAGTGGCG
>JAFAZC010000027.1 GCA_019239965.1 Kutzneria sp.
CGCCGCCGGGCTGGGCAGTGACGTGCCGTTCCTGCTGCAGGGGGGCATCGCGCTCGGGACCGGGCGCGGTGAACAGCTGGTGCCGGTGTTGGCGAGGCACACCTACCACTGGGTGGTCGCGCTGGACCGCGGTGGCCTGTCGACTCCCGAGGTGTTCAAGGAATTGGACCGCCTGCGGGCTGAGGGAGATCCGCCGAGGATCGGGGCTGTCGAACCGGTGTTGGAGGCGTTGGCTTCCGGCGACCCGCGTCAACTCGCGCTGTTGCTTGGCAACGACCTACAGGCGCCTGCGGTGTCACTGCGACCGGGGCTGCGGCGCACGCTTCGGGCCGGTGTCGCCGCGGGCGCCCTCGCCGGCCTCGTGTCCGGATCGGGGCCGACGTGCGTGTTCCTGTGTGCCGACCGAGATTCGGCGGTGGGGGTGGCGACCGAGCTGTCCGGGGCCGGTGTGTGCCGTACGGTCCGAGTCGCACAGGGACCGGTGGCCGGAGCACGAATCGTCACCCCGGACGAGCCGTACTCCGGACCTCCACGGAGCTATGCCTGAGGGAGTGGTCAGAGATCGGTGCAGGTGGCGGTCTGGAACGTGCTGGTCACCGTGTTCGTCTTGGCCACCTTGCCGTCGATGGTGAGCTTGCAGGTCACCGTTCCCCCTTGTTCGCCGGTGCTGGCGCTGAGAGACCCGCCCTTCACCAAGCCCGTGGCCTGCTCATCCCTGTGCCAGGGCAGCGTGACGTGCGACTCCTGCTTGGGATCGGGGTTGTTGTTGCTGAACGTGGTGTAGGTCACGTCCGCGTCCGGCGCGTCCCCGGTCACCTCATAGCTGATGGTCACCGTCTTGTTCGCCTCATCAACGACCTTCTTGCCGACCACCAAGGTGACCACGGTGTAGGCGATGCAGGCGAGCAGGCCCAGTATGGACAGCACCAGGCCGGCGATCGTCAGTGCCTTGTTGTTGGCAACACCCTTGACGGCACGGTTCAGCCCGATGATCGACAGGACCAGGCCGACGACGACCAGCGGCCAGGCGGCCAGGCCAATGACGGGAATCAGGCTGAGCAGGAAACCGATCAGGCCGACAACGAAGCCAGCGGTGCCGAGCCCGTTGCGTGGCTGTGTTGACTGGCCACCATAAGGGTAGGGCTGGCCGGGCGGTGGTGGTGGCGGTGGATATTGAGGCGTTGACACAGTGCTCACTTTCCGGGAACTGGTGGGAACGGCACCATAGTGCGATAGCGGTTTCCGCGGCCAATCCGGCCAAAGGCGCCACTTGCGACATCGAGCCCGAAGGGTAGCCGAAGGCGTTCGGCCCGGCGTTCTGAAAGTGACCGGATCGAAACATCGAGGCCGACGACCGTAGGCTTGCTCCCGTGGGCAACCTGGTCAATCTGGAAAACGTCGGCAAGTCCTACGGGGTCCGAAGTCTCCTCGAGGATGTGTCGCTCGGTGTGGCGGAAGGTGACCGGATCGGCGTGGTCGGGCTCAACGGTGGCGGCAAGACCACCCTGATCGACGTTCTCGCCGGAAGTGAGCCGCCAGACATCGGTCGGGTCAGCCGCACTCGCGACCTGCGGATGGCCGTCGTCGCCCAGGGTGATGAGTGGTTGGACGCCGATCTGCCCGCGGGTGTGACGGTTCGCGATGCCGTCCTGCGCCCGCGCGGCTACACCAGCGAGCACCAGTGGGCCGCCGATGGGCGGGTGCGGTCGATCCTGGACGGTCTCGGCATCACAGCACTGGGGTTGGATTCGCCTGTTGCCACCATGTCCGGGGGTGAGCGCCGCAGAGTCGCGCTCGCCGCGGCGCTCGTCGCCGAGGTTGACCTACTTCTGCTCGACGAGCCGACCAACCATCTCGATGTCGAAGGTGTCCGCTGGTTGGCGGGGCACCTGCTGACCCGCCGTTGCGCACTTGTCGTCGTGACCCACGACCGGTGGTTTCTCGACACCGTGTGCACCCGAACCTGGGAGGTGACCGGCGGCTCGGTGCAGCAGTACGAGGGCGGTTACGCGGACTGGGTGTTCGCAAGGGCGGAACGCGCCAGGCTGGCCGCGACACTCGAGGAGCGGCGACGCAACCTCGCACGCAAGGAGCTGGCCTGGCTGCGGCGGGGCGCGCCCGCGCGGACGTCCAAGCCGCGCTACCGGATCGAGGCCGCCGAGGCCCTGATCGCCGATGTCCCGCCGCCACGGGACTCGGTCGAGCTGGTCGCCTTCGCCAAGCGGCGCCTTGGCAGAACAGTCCTCGAGCTGGAGGACGTGTCGTTCGCTCTCGGGGGAAAACCGCTGCTGGACACCGTGACCTGGCGGATCGGCCCTGGCGACCGGGTCGGTGTCGTCGGCGTGAACGGATCGGGCAAGACCAGCCTGCTCCGGCTACTGGCCGGGGATGTCGAACCCGATGTGGGCAGGCGAGTCCAGGGACAGACGGTGCGCCTGGCGCATCTGACCCAGGGACTGGCCGACCTGCCGACCGGCCTGCGTGTGCTGGAGGCGGTACAGGAGGTTGCGCACCGCGTCGTGCTCGGCAAGGACGAGCTGTCAGCTTCTCAGCTGGCCGAGAAGTTCGGGTTCACCAAGAGTCGACAGTGGACGCCGGTCGGCGACCTTTCCGGCGGAGAGCGGCGGCGTCTGCAGCTGGCGAGGCTGCTGATGAGCGAGCCCAACGTGCTGCTGCTGGACGAACCCACCAACGACCTTGACATCGACACCCTCCAGCAGCTGGAGGACCTGCTCGACTCCTGGCCGGGGACGATGGTGGTGGTCTCCCACGACCGGTATCTGGTTGAGCGGGTCTGCGACAGCGTCGTCGCGCTGTTCGGCGATGGCCGAATCAGCAGTCTGACTGGCGGGATCGAAGAATACCTTCGGCGTAGGGACGCCCTGCTCGCGCAGGACCGGCCGAGCACGCCGGAACCAGCCCGTGGGGGCACCGGCGCGCAACAGCGAGCGGCTCGCAAGGAGCTCGCCAGGTTGGAACGCAAACTGGACTCGCTTGCCGAGAAGGAGAGCCGGCTTCATGCGAGCCTCGCCGAGGCCGCGACCCAGCCGGACCGGCTGCTCGCGCTCGACAGCGAGTTGCGCGCGTTGTCAAGCGAGAAATCCCATGTCGAGGAGCAGTGGATGGCAGCGGCCGAAGCCGTGGAGTGAGTAGCGAGAAGAACGAAAGTAAGCCGACCTGGACGGCGCGGCACCATGCGAGAACCACTTGCTTTCTGTCGGATTGGTGTCCACCGGCACAGTAGGCTGCTCGGCATGAGCACGTTCGTCGACGCACTGTGCGCCACGGCAACCGGGGCCTCAGGCAAGGCCAAGGGCATGACCACTGGTGAACCGAACACGCCGGTGCGCAGGACGTGGGGCCAGATACACGACACGGCCCGGTCGATCGCCGGAGCGCTGCGGGTCGACGGGCTGGTGCCGGGTGCCGCCGTCGCCGTACTCGCCGCCGACCCGGCGCAGATCGCGCCCGCCGTGCAGGCGGTCTGGCTGGCCGGGGGCAGCGTGACCATGCTGCACCAGCCGACCCCGCGAACCGACCTCGCGGAGTGGGCGAAGGACACCCTGCGAGTGCTCGGCATGATCGAGGCCAGGTTGGTGCTGCTTGGCAGTCCGTTCGATGCGCTGGCCGGCCTCCTGGACGAGCACGGTGTCTCGTACCGACCCCTTGGCGAACCGAGCGACGCCGAACCGCTTGCCGAGCCGGTGCACATCACCGAGGACGCCACCGCGCTGCTTCAGCTGACCAGTGGATCGACCGCCGAGCCCAAGGCGGTGCGGATCACCCACCGCAATCTCATGGCCAACATGACCGCGATGACGAAGGCCGCCGACTTCGACTTCGACGCCGACATCATGGTGTCCTGGTTGCCGTTGTTCCACGACATGGGCATGGTCGGCTTCCTGACCCTGCCGATGACGTTCGGTGTCGAGTTGGTCAAGGTCAGTCCCGCGGACTTCCTGGCCGGTCCGCTGCTCTGGTTCGACCTGATCAGCAGGCATCGTGGCACCGTGACGGCGGCGCCCAACTTCGCATACGCGATCGCCAGCCGGCGACTGTCCTCCGTGGACGACGATGGTGCCTATGACCTGTCGTCGCTGCGGATCGCGCTGAACGGGGCGGAGCCGATCGATGTCGCCGCGGTGCGTTCCTTCACCTCCGCCGGCGCCCGGTTCGGCATGAGCCCAGGATGTGTATTGTGCGCCTATGGGATGGCCGAGTCGACACTCGGAGTGTCTTTCGCCGCGCCGGGTGTCGGACTCGCCGTGGACACCGTCGACGCTGAACTGCTCGAGACCCGAGGACGCGCGGTCGTCGCCTCCGAGGGAACGGTTCGCTCGTTGCCTTTGCTCGGACTCCCTTTGCCGGGACTGGAGATTCGTGTCGTCGATGGGGACGGGCGAGTGCTCGGCGAGCGAGAGGTCGGCCAGTTCCGACTGCGTGGCGACTCGGTGACACCCGGATATCTCACCGTCAACGGCCCACTGTCCACTCAGGACGAACAGGGCTGGCTGGACACCGGTGACGAGGGCTATCTCGTTGCCGGCCAGGTGGTGATCTGCGGCCGTCGCAAGGACGTCATCATCATGGGCGGTCGCAACATCTATCCGACCGACATCGAACGGGCCGCCTGTTCCGTTCCCGGTGTGCGGGCCGGCAACGCCGTCGCCGTGCGGTTGGACGCGGGAACCCGGCGGGAGCGCTTCGCGGTGGCTGTCGAGTCGAGGATGGCTGGCGAGGCCGACGAGGAGAAGAGCCTGCGCGAGGGCGTGATCGACAAGGTGGTCGACGCGGTCGGCCTGCGTCCCTACGCCGTCGTCGTGCTCCCGCCCGCCAGTCTGCCCAAGACGCCGTCGGGCAAGCTGCGGCGTGCGGCAGCGGCGGAGCAGGTCGCCCAGCTGCTCGCTCGACGCTGACCTGTGCGCGGTGCCGGGGGATCGGCGGACGAGTTGTGCACAGGCTCTGGTTTGTCCACAGGTGACCCGCCGTCAAGATCTACTCGTGGTTTCCGCTGGTAGACTGGACGTGGGGTCGCCCCCCGTGGTGGGCGGGGGCTGGGTCCAGCCTCGGTGACAAGCTCCCGACGTTCAGTGGAACGCGTTCTGTGCCGCCTCGAGACCGGTTTCAATCAGTGCTTGCACGGCGTCGGCGGTGCGATCGAGCGCGAAGGCCAGTTCCTTGCGTTCCACTGTCGAGAAGTCACGCAGCACGAAGTCCGCGGGGTCCATCCGCCCGGGAGGACGCCCGATGCCGAAACGCACCCGATGGTAGTCCTTCGTGCCGAGCGACGTCGAGATCGACCGCAACCCGTTGTGGCCGTTGTCGCCGCCACCCAGTTTGAGCCGCACACATGCGAACGGCAGGTCGAGCTCGTCGTGCACGACCACGATCCTGGCCGGCTCGACCTGGTAGAACCGGGCGGTGCCGGCCACAGGTCCCCCGGAGAGGTTCATGAAGGACCGCGGCTTAGCCAACACCACCCGGTGCCCACCGAGCCTGCCGGTGAGAACCTGCGCGCCACCCTTGTGTGCCTTGAACGAACCACCGACCCGGTCGCCGAGCTCGTCGAGCACCAGGAATCCCACGTTGTGCCGGTTGCCGGCGTACCGTGGTCCCGGGTTGCCGAGCCCCACCACGAGGGTGACGTCGCTGGCATCCACGCCCGCTCGGCCAGGCTCAGCTCGCGTCGGCTGAATCGTCGGCAACCGCGTCCGCGGTCTCACCGGCGTCCAGCTGCTCAGCGGTTGGCGCGAGGTTGACCGCCGCGAGCAGCGCGTCCGCGTCGGTGACCAGCACGGCGCCGGCGGGCAGGACGACCTCGGCGGCGTGAATCTGCCGACCGGCTTCGGCGCCGGCCACCGAGACCTCGAGGTGCTCAGGCAGGTTCAGCGCGTCGGCCTCGACCTGGATGGTCGAAAGCTCCTGGGTGACGAGAGTGCCCGGGGCGGCGTCGCCGACCAGGGTGACCGGCACCTCGACGGTGATCTTCTCACCGCGCTGCACCAGCAGCAGATCGACGTGCTCGATGTAGTTCTTGATTGGATGGGTGGTGACGGTTTTGGTGAGCGCGAGCTCGTTGCCGCCGTTGAGGTCGAGCGACAGTACGGCGTTGTGGCCATGCTCGCGGACAACACGGGCGAACTCCAGCGCCGGCAGGGCCAGGTGCTTCGGATCGGAGCCGTGGCCGTAGAGCACCGCGGGAATCTTGCCGGCGCGACGGGTGCGGCGAGCAGCCCCCTTGCCGAACTCGGTACGTGGCTCGGCGACGAGACGAACCTCGGACACGGTGCACTCCTTGCTGCGTAAGACGGGTGGCTGCGTACAACGGTAAAGGCGGGGCCACGGCAGCGAGCCCTGCGAAGCCATGAACGGCATGCGGCAGCCAGCCGCCACGTCGATCACGGAGCCGCGAGACGAACCCTCGCCGAGGCAACCCGAACAGTGTAGGCCGGTCCCACACTCGGCCGTTAATCGGCCCCGTGGCCGGCGTCAGGCGTTGCCGTCGAACAGGCTGGTCACCGAGCCGTCCTCGAAGACCTGCTCGATCGCCCTCGCCAGCAGTGGTGCGATCGGCAGCACGGTGAGCTGCGGGAACTGCTTGGCCTCCGGGATGGGCAGCGTGTCGGTCAACACCACCTCGCGGGCACTGCAGGAGGCTAGCCGCTCGGGCGCCGATCCGGACAGTACACCGTGCGTCGCGGCGACGATGACGCCCTCGGCGCCTTCGTTCAGCAACTGGGCAACGGCCTTGACGATCGTGCCTCCGGTGTCCACCATGTCGTCGACCACCACACACAGCCGGCCTCGTACCTCGCCGACGACCCGGTTGGCCACCACCTCATTGGGCTTGAGCGGATCCCGTGTCTTGTGGATGAACGCGATCGGGCACCCGCCAAGGGTGTCGGCCCACTTCTCCGCCAGCTTCGTGCGCCCGGAGTCCGGAGAGACGACGGTGATCTGCGCGTCCCGGTAGCGCTGCGACACATGTTCGGTCAGTAACGGCAGTGCCCACAGATGGTCGACAGGGCCGTCGAAGAAGCCCTGGATCTGGGCCGTGTGCAGGTCCACGGTCATGATCCGGTCGGCGCCCGCGGTCTTGAACATGTCGGCGATGAGCCGCGCGGAGATCGGTTCCCGGCCGCGGTGCTTCTTGTCCTGCCGGGCGTACGGGTAGAACGGCATGATCGCGGTGATCCGCTTGGCGCTGGCGCGTTTGAGCGCGTCTACCATGATCAGCTGCTCCATCACCCACTTGTTGATGGGGGCGCAGTGACTCTGCAGGACGAATGCGTCACAGCCGCGAACGGACTCCTCGAACCTGACATAGATCTCGCCGTTGGCGAAGTCGTATGCCGACTGCGGAGTGACCGTGACATTGAGGTGTTTCGCGACCTGCTCGGCCAGTTCTGGAAACGCACGACCGCCGAAGAGCATCAGGCTTTTCTTCGGCGTGCCGGTCATCGCGGCCACTTCTCACGTCTCCTTGGGATCGTCGTCCTGGCTCGTGGTTTTCCTTGTCGGATCGCCGGTCGAGCGCTCGGCGGCCTCAGCGGCGGGAGTTCCCGGCCGCCGACGGCCAACCCAGCCCTCGATGTTGCGCTGACGTGCCCGCGCCACCCCCATGGCACCCGGCGGGACGTCCTCGGTGATCACGGATCCGGCCGCCGTGTACGCACCGTCCCCGACGGTGACCGGTGCGACGAACATGTTGTCCGCACCGGTCCTGGCATGCGAGCCGATGACGGTCCGGTGCTTGCGCACGCCGTCGTAGTTCACGAACACCGTCGCGGCACCGATGTTGGAGCCGTCACCGATCGTCGCGTCGCCGACGTAGGTCAGGTGGGGGACCTTGCTGCCGGCGCCGATCTCGGAGTTCTTCACCTCGACGAAAGTGCCGATCTTGCCACCGGCGCCCAGCCTGGCTCCCGGACGCAGGTAGGCGAACGGCCCGACGCTGGCCCGCTCACCGATCTCGGCGTCGGAACCGTGCGTGCGCACCACCAGCGCACCCGCGCCGACGACGCAGTTGCTCAGCGTGGTGTCCGGGCCGACGACCGCGCCCTCGTATACCGCGGTGCCCGCGCGCAGCTGCACGTTCGGTTCGATCAACACGTCCCGTGCCAGAGCGACGTCGGCGTCGAGCCAGGTGCTCGCCGGGTCGACCACGGTGACGCCCGCGCGCATCCATTCCCGCACCAGCCGTCGGTTGAGCTCAGCTCCGAGCCTGGCCAACTGAACCCGGTCGTTGACCCCTTCCACCAGCCACGGGTCGGGGCAGACCAGCGCGCCGACGCCGAGTCCGTCGGCACTGGCGATGGACAGCACATCGGTCAGGTACTGCTCGCCCTGCGCGTTGTCGGTGCGCAGGCGGGACAGTCCGTCACGCAGCACTGCGGCGTCGAATGCGTACACCCCGGAATTGATCTCGGTGATGGTCAGCTGGTCCGTGTCGGCGTCCCGCTGCTCGACGATGCCGACCACCCGGCCCTCGGCGTCGCGCACCACCCGGCCGTACCCGTTCGGGTCGGACACCACGGTGGTCAGCACGGTCACCGCGTTGCCAGTGCGCGAATGCTCGGCGAGCAGTCCGGCCAGCGTGTCGGTGTCCAGAAGCGGAACGTCGCCATAGGTCACGACCACGGTGCCGGAAGTGACTTCGGGCAACACGTCCAGCCCGCGGCTCACGGCGTGACCCGTGCCGAGCTGTTCGTCCTGCACCGCGATGGTGATCTTGCGGTCGATGCCGCCAGACACGGCGTCGAGATGGGCAGCCACCGCCTGCCTGCCATGGCCGACGACGACGACGAGGTGGTCGGGGTCGATGCCGGCGGCCGCGCGCACCGCGTGCTCGACGAGTGACCGGCCGGCCACCCGGTGCAGCACCTTCGGCGTCGACGAACGCATCCTGGTGCCCTCACCGGCCGCGAGCACGATGGCGCTGAGCTGTCCGCCTTCGGGCATGCCGTATCTCCCTGGGTTTTCTCTCGCGCGTGACTGCCCGGACGTCCGCCGGTTCCGCCGAACGATCCTACGGCGCCTCGGCTCGGTTGCTGTCCACCCCGTTGCGTGGATCGTCATCGGGACGGCCGGCGACCGCGGTCACACCGTTGCCGCCGTTGCGCTTGGTCAAGTACATGGCCGCGTCCGCGCGCGCGAGCGACTGGGGGGCACTCTCCAGTGGGCGCAGCGACACCACCCCGATGGACAGCGTCACGCCGCGCGAGAGGTTGTCCGGCAACTCGGCGACGGCCTCGACCGCGCGTCGCAGTGCCGCCTCGGCCGCGCTCAGCGACGCACCGGGCAGCAGCACGACGAACTCGTCACCGCCGTAGCGGGCCACCATGTCGTCCCCGCGCACGGCCCTGCGCAAGGTGCTGGCCACGACACGCAGCACGTCGTCGCCTTCGGCGTGGGAGGCGCGGTCGTTGACACCCTTGAAGCCGTCGAGGTCGATGAGGGCGACCGACAGCGGCCGCTCCGCCGGTGCGGCGACCAGGGCCTCCAGCCGCTCGTCCAGCGCACGCCGGTTGGGCAGTCCGGTCAGCGGATCCTGCATCGCCTGCTGGGAAATCGCTCCGTGTTCGCGGCTGAGGCGTTCGTGCTCGCGACGCGTCTGCAGGCTGGTGACCTTGGACTCGCGCGTCGACCACATCTCGTGCTCGAGCGCGGCGGCGTACTGCTCGACCGTGTTCGCGGCCTCGACGCTGTGGTCGTGGCCGGACAGCCTGGCGATCTCCCGCATCAGACACAGCCGTAGTGTGTTTTCCGAGGTGTCGTGCGCCAACTTGTCCGCGGCCTCGTCGAGCGCCTTGGCGGCCTCGATGTAGTGCTGCTCGCGTTCGAAACAGCGGGCGAGCGCGATCGCTACCATGATCAGCTCGCGGGGGTAGGTCGCGATCGAGGTCAGCGACCGCAGCCTGTTGATGTGCCCGGCGCCGGGTCTGGCCAGCGCGTGGGCCGCGCCGACAACGGGCAGCTGGTCGGCGGCGGGCCTGTCGTCGCGGCGCAGGTTCTGCGCGCCTCGCCAGGGCACCTCGGCCGCCGCCGCGATCGCCGACGCCGTCGCGAACTTCTCGGCGGCCTGGTCATACCGGTCCACCCGCTCCAGCCGCAGGCCCCAGCCGAGCAGCAATCGGGTTCGGTTGATCATGTGTTCGGCGATCTCGTACGGGCCGCCGTAATCCCTGATGTTGGACTGTGCCCGCAGCAGCTGCTGTGCCGCGACCTCGTAGATACCCAGCTGACTGAGCAGCTGTCCGATGTCGACCAGCACCGAGGTCAGCGTCCGCTTCCAGGTCCGCAGGTCGACAAGGGTGTCCGGGGTGAGGTCGTCGTCGAGGATCGCGAGCGCCTTCGCGGTCGCGGTCAGGGCCTCGTCCTCGTAACCGCCGAGGAACAGTCGCCGGCCGCGCAGCGCGTAGGCACCGGCCTCCATGACCGTCAGTCCGTGCCGGTGCGTGTGGGCGATCATCTCGTCGAGCAGCGGATCGGTCGCCGCGTCCAGTGGCCCGGCGAGCCGGACAAGGCAGCTGGTCCGCAGTAGCTGGGCGACCATCCTGGGCTCGCCCCTGCGCATGGCCTCGGCGAGCAGTTGGTCCGCCTCGACGACGGCGCCGGGCGGCATCCGCTTGGTCTCCCCGCTGGAGGACATCGCCAACTCGCGGGCGCGTCCGATCAGCCAGGCATCCGACACCTCGGCCAACGCCGGTGCCGTCTCCTCGTACCGATCGATCACGTCCTCGTGCAGCGTGCGCTCCTCCCTGGTGAACCTGCTCCGCTGCCAGGATTCGAACCTGGACCTTTGGAACCAAAATCCAAGGTGCTGCCGTTACACCACAGCGGATCGGTGCCACCCTATGTTGTCATGTCCCGCCCCGCTCCTTCCGGCGGGCCGCTGAAGAAGTCCCGAAGATTTCTCCGGACCGGATCCGTTGATCCGGTGGTGGGTCCGTGCTGGACACCGGTGACCCGGCCCGCCGTCAGTCACGGCCTGGATAGGCCTGTGCCAAGAGGCCTACAACACACAGTGTGGGGCTGGCATGGAGGTGACGTCGAACCTACGCTGGCGTAAGTTACGGTTCCGTAGGCTGATGTGATAACGGATGTGTTCTCGGATCGAGAGGTGTCGACAATGACCACAACCCTTGATGAGCCGAGGGAAGCGGCCGGTGACGGTCCCAAACCGATGGTCGACGGGCGCCACGGCAACGTCACACAGATTCTCATCTACGTCTTCACCCTGGTGCCCTTCGCGGCGCTGGTCGCGGCTCTCCCACTCACATGGGGATGGGGGCTGAGCTGGGTCGACATCGCGGTGGCCGCGGTCTTCTTCTGTGTGAGCGGACTCGGCGTGACCGTCGGCTACCACCGGTACTTCACGCATGGCTCGTTCAAGGCCAAGCGTGCGCTGCGGGTGGCACTGGCCATCGCGGGAAGCCTCTCGTTGCAAGGATCGGTGATCAAGTGGGTGGCCGACCACCGCCGCCACCACGCCTTCTCCGACCGGGAGGGGGATCCGCACTCACCGTGGCTGTTCGGCACGGGCCCGATCGCGCTGGCGCGAGGGTTCTGGCACGCCCACATGGGCTGGCTCTACCAGCGTGACCTGACCAACAAGAAGCGGTTCGCCCCCGATCTCGTCGCCGACCGCATCCTGGTGGGCGTCGACAAGCTGTTCCCGGTGTGGACGGTACTCAGCCTGCTGCTACCAGCCGCGCTCGGCGGCCTGATCAGCTGGTCCTGGTGGGGGGTCCTGACCGGATTCTTCTGGGCCGGCCTCGTTCGAGTGTCCTTCCTGCACCACGTCACGTGGTCGGTCAACTCGATCTGCCACATGATCGGGGAACGGCCCTTCGCCGCCCGTGACCGCTCGGCGAACTTCTGGCCGCTGGCGATCCTGTCCTTCGGCGAGTCCTGGCACAACCTGCACCACGCCGATCCCACGTCGGCCCGGCACGGGGTCAAGCGCGGCCAGGTCGACATCTCGGCGAGGCTGATCTGGCTGTTCGAGAAGCTTGGCTGGGTCTGGAACGTGCGGTGGCCGAGCCCGCAGCGGCTGGCCAGGATCAGCGCCCGGCAGTGATGCCATATCGTGGCCAGGATGGCGGTCAGACGGAGGGAAGGACGGGCTGGGGGGCGCGCCGCCGACGAGGCCACCCCTGCCCCGGCGGTTCGGGTGCGGATGACCGGAACGCAGCGCAGGCAGCAGCTGGTGGACATCGCACGTGAGCTGTTCGCCGAGAAGGGTTTCGAGGCGACGTCGATCGAGGAGATCGCCCATCGCGCCGGGGTGAGCAAACCCGTCGTGTACGAGCACTTCGGTGGCAAGGAAGGCGTGTACGCGGTCGTGGTCGACCGGGAGATGCGGCGTTTGCTCGACAGTGTTCTCACCGCGCTGGGTGCCGGCGACGAGCATCCCCGCGACCTCCTCGAGCGCGCGGCGCACGCGCTGCTGGACTACGTCGAGGGTTCGAGCGACGGATTCCGGATCATGGTCAGGAACTCGCCGGTCGCCACCTCGACAGGCACCTTCTCCAGCCTGCTCAGCGACATCGCCAGCCAGGTCGAGCACATTCTCGGCAGGCACTTCGACGAGCGGGGCTATGACCCCAAGCTGGCCGCACTGTACGCACAGGCGCTGGTCGGCATGGTCGCGCTCACCGGTCAGTGGTGGCTGGAGGTGCGCAAGCCGGACAAGGACGAGGTCGCCGCGCATCTGGTCAACCTGGCCTGGAACGGGCTTTCGGCCATGAAGGTCACGCCGACCCTGCGCACCGGGTAGCCTCCGGGCCGGCCGACGCCGCGGTTGTCGGTGCCGCGGCATACCCTTGGCTCGACGTGGAAGCCTGTTCGAGGGGGCCGGATGTGTCGGGGGTCGGGTGTCTAAGGGGATCCCAGCGGTGAGTGAAGGCCCGGCTGTGAGTGGAGCACCGCCGTCGGCCGAGGCTGAGCCGGCACCGGCCCGCTTGTCCGGGCTACTCGCCGCCGTGCTCGCCGAGAAGTCGCTGGGTGAGGCGGTCGGCGCGATCGGCACGGCACGTCTGGAGCTGGAGGGGCCCGCCGCGTCCCGGCCGTTGGTGGTGGCCGCGCTCGCCGCCGCCGTCGGCGGCGGCCGCCCGGTGCTGGCGATCACGGCGACCGGACGCGAGGCCGACGAGCTCGGTGCCGTTCTCGCCGATCTGCTCGGTCCCGACGTGGTCGAGGTCTTCCCGTCCTGGGAGACGCTGCCGCACGAGCGCCTGTCCCCGCGACCCGACACGGTTGGCCGCCGGTTGCGGGCGCTGCGCAGGCTCGCGCATCCCGAGGACGATCCAGCGCGCCCGTCGGTGCGGGTGGTCGTCGCCACCGTTCGTAGTCTGATCCAGCCGATGGCCCCCGGCCTCGGCGAATTGGCTCCGCTCAGTCTCGCCGTCGGTGCGGAACACGACTTCGAGCGGCTGGTCGAGCGCCTCGTCGAGTTGGCCTACGTGCGGGTGGACATGGTGGAAAAGCGCGGCGAGTTCGCCGTGCGCGGCGGCATCCTCGACGTGTTCGCACCCACCGCCGAACATCCGGTCCGGGTCGAGTTCTGGGGCGATGAGGTCAGTGAGATCCGGTCCTTCTCCGTTGCCGACCAGCGCTCGCTGCCAGGAGAGGTACGGGCGTTCACCGCGCCGCCGTGCCGTGAGCTGCTGCTCACCGAACCGGTGCGCGCCCGTGCCGCGGCGCTCGCCGGTGAGCACCGGGCCGACGCCCATCTCGTCGAGATGCTGGACAAGCTGGCCAACGGCATTCCCTGTGAGGGAATGGAGGCGCTCATCCCGGTGCTGTGTGACGGTGAGCTGCGGCTGCTCACCGACGTCATGCCGAACGGGACGATCGTCCTGCTCGCCGATCCCGAGAAGGTGCGCACCAGGGCGCACGATCTGGTGCGCACCGGTCAGGAATTCCTCGAGGCCGCCTGGCTGACCGCGGCGGAAGGCGGCTCGCCGGGCACCACCCCGATCGATCTGGGCGCCTCCGCCTACCGCGCGCTCGGTGACATCGCGACGCACGCGGTGGAGTCGGGCCGTTCGTGGTGGACCCTGAGCCAGCTCACCACCGAGGTCGACGATGTGCAGCGACTGGAGATCTCGTCGGTGGAGTCCTATCGGGGAGACGTCGACCGCGCGTTCGCCGACCTTCGCGGGCACACCGCGGCCGGCGGCGTTGCCGTGCTCGTCGTGCCGGGTGCCGGCACGGCGCAGCGCGCCGTCGAGCGGCTCGCTGAAGCCGAGGTGCCCGCATGGCTCGCACAGGACGGTCTTTGCACGGTGCCGCGGCCCGGCGTGGTCACCGTTGTGCGCGGTTCGCTGGAGGACGGATTCGTCATTGGCGAGCCAGCTCTTGTCGTGCTCACCGAGACCGACCTCACCGGTGGTCGCGGCGGCACGTCGACGTCCTCGCTCCGGGACGTCTCCCGGTTGCCGTCCAGGCGCCGCAACGCGGTCGACCCGCTCGCGCTGCGGTCGGGCGACTATGTGGTGCACGAGCAGCACGGCATCGGCAGGTACGTCGAGATGGTGCAGCGCACTGTCGCCGGCGCGACCCGTGAGTACCTCGTCCTGGAGTACGCGGCGAGCAAGCCCGGAAAACGGCACAGTCAGCCTGACCTCCTTTTCGTTCCCACCGACCAGTTGGACGAGGTCTCCCGCTATGTCGGCGGGGAGCTGCCCTCACTGAACCGGCTCGGCGGCTCGGACTGGAAGAACACCAAGGCGAAGGCGCGTAAGGCGGTCAAGCAGATCGCGGCCGAGCTGGTGCAGCTCTACGCCGCTCGGCAGTCCGCGCCCGGCCACGCGTTCGCCCCGGACAGTCCGTGGCAGCGCGAACTGGAGGACGCCTTTCCCTTCATCGAGACCCCGGACCAGCTTGCCGCGATCGACGAGGTCAAGGCCGACATGGAGCGGGCGGTCCCGATGGACCGGGTGATCTGCGGTGACGTCGGCTACGGCAAGACCGAGATCGCGGTTCGGGCGGCGTTCAAGGCGGTGCAGGACGGCAAGCAGGTCGCCGTGCTCGTACCGACAACGCTGCTCGCCCAGCAGCACCTCAACACCTTCACCGAGCGGATGCGCGCGTTTCCGGTCCAGGTCAGGGGGCTGTCCCGGTTCACCGATCCCGGCGAGGCCGAGCAGGTCCTCCGTGGACTCGCCGACGGCGAGGTCGACATCGTCATCGGTACCCACCGACTGCTACAGACGGGGGTGCGCTACAAGGATCTCGGCCTCGTCGTGGTCGATGAGGAGCAGCGCTTCGGCGTCGAGCACAAGGAGCACATCAAGGCACTGCGCACGCACGTCGACGTGCTCACGATGTCGGCGACACCGATCCCACGCACCCTGGAGATGAGTCTCGCCGGCATCCGCGAGATGTCGACCATCCTCACCCCGCCCGAGGACAGGCATCCGATCCTGACCTACGTCGGCGGGTACGACGACAAGCAGGTCGCCGCCGCGATCCGCCGCGAGCTGCTGCGCGACGGCCAGGTCTTTTACGTGCACAACAGGGTGTCCTCGATCGAGAAGGCTGCCCGGCGTGTCCGCGAGCTCGTGCCCGAGGCCAAGGTCGCCACCGCGCACGGCCAGATGAACGAGGATCGGCTGGAAAAGATCATCGAAGGCTTCTGGGACCGTGACTTCGACGTGTTGGTGTGCACCACAATCGTGGAGACCGGACTGGACATCTCCAATGCCAACACGCTGATCGTGGAGCGTGGAGACCTGCTCGGCCTCGCGCAGCTGCACCAGCTGCGCGGCAGGGTCGGCAGGGCACGCGAACGGGGATACGCCTACTTCCTCTATCCACGGGACGGTTCGCTCACCGAGACGGCACACGACCGACTGGCGACCATCGCGCAGAACACCGAGCTCGGCGCCGGGATGGCCGTGGCGATGAAGGATCTGGAGATCCGCGGTGCCGGCAACATCCTCGGTGCCGAACAGTCGGGGCATATCGCCGGTGTCGGCTTCGACCTGTACGTCCGGTTGGTGGGCGAGGCGGTGGAGGCGTTCCGGCGGCACGCCGGCGCGCAGACCGACGACGACGGTGAGGACCTGGCGGATGTGCGTGTCGACCTGCCTGTCGACGCGCACATCCCGCACGACTACGTGCCTGGTGAGCGGCTTCGGCTCGAGGCATACCGCAAGATCGCCGCCGCTGTCGACGAGCCCGCGCTGAGTGCCGTGGCCGAGGAGCTGCGGGACAGGTACGGGTCACCGCCTTCGCCGGTCGACAACCTGCTCGCGATCGCCCGCTTCCGCCAGTCGTGCCGGCGGCACGGGGTCGCCGAGGTCGCCACCCAGGGCAGCGTCATCCGGTTCGCGCCACTGGACCTGCGGGATTCCCAGCTGGTCAGGATGCGCAGGCTCTACCCCAAGGCGGTGTACAAGCCGGCGACGCGGGTCGTCTCGGTGCCGAGGCCGACCGAGGGACCGGCGGGCGGGCGGATCGGCGCACCCGCGCTGCGTGACCGGGAACTGCTCGACTGGTGTTTGGCGTTCCTCGACGCGCTGGCGGCGGCACCTACCGCTGCGAAGTCCCCCGAGACCGAGCCGGCCGCGGCACACGGCCCGAGAACACTGTGAGAGGGTAGCCAACCGTGAGGCTTGCCATTCGTCGTCCAGTGATCCTGCTCGCCGCCTGCGCGGCAACCGGCGCGCTGCTCGCCGGGTGCGATACCAGCCAGGGACAGGTCGGCGCCGCCGCGATCGTGGGCGACCACATCGTCACGCTGGATGACGTGCAACAGCAGATCACCCAGGAGCTGGTTGCCGAGCCGGAGGCCCGGGAACTGCAGAAGGCCGGCAAGTTCGACCAGGTCGCCAGGCTGATCGTGCAGTTGTCGGTCTGGCACGAGTTGACGACACAGTTGGCCGCACGGGAGGGCATCCAGGTCGACCAGCGGCAGGTCGACCGCGACTACGCCCAGGCGGGCGGCAAGGGTCCGCAGTTCCTGCAGGAGGTGCCGTTGACCCTCAATGGCGAGCAGTTCCGGCGATACCTGTGGGACACCGCCGTGTTCACCGGGCTCGGCAAGAAGTACGCCGCCAAGTCCGCGGTCACCGTCGATGTCGCGGTTGTCGATGACAAGACGACCGCGACCGCGCTGGCCAGGCGGGTTGCGGCCGACCCGGGTCGGGCCGGCACCCTGCTGAAGGCGGCCGGCGTCGGTGGCACCACGCTGATGGACCAGACCTTGTCCGCGACCAATTCCGATCCCGCACTCGCGTCGCTGTTCGGCGTCGACGCCGGCACCGTGGTTGCCTACCAGGTACAGAACGGTGGGGCGGCATGGCTGGTCGGCTATGTCAAGGCGCGCAATGACAACGCACCGGCCGTCGATCCCGGTCAAGGTGTCAGCCCGCAGATGCTCGAGCAGCAGGGCCAGCTCATGATGGGCCGGTACGCACAGCAGATCGGGTTGAAGGTCAATCCCCGATACGGGGTGTGGGATCCGCTCAATGTCGGGTTGGCGCCCAGTGACGACGAGACCATCGGACTCGTGCTCGCCGCGGGCAGCCACCCCGAGAACCGGTGACCGTTTCGAACGGTGACGCCACGGGCGGGACCGTGATCCTGCTCAGTGCGCGGCTCGGCCCCGTGCTGCCGGCGGCCGCGATGCCGGTGCTGCGCACGGCCGGTGTGGTCTACGCCGGCCAGGATGTTCCCGAGGAGATCCGGCAGGCCCTGGACGCCCGATCGCCGGGATCGCCGGCGGACCTGCTCGCCGAAACCAGTCCCGTCCTCCTCGCCACCACCCCGGACGACCCGATGGCGACGGCGCTGTGCGAAGCCGGTGCCACCGTGATCACCACACCGGAGCCGGCCGGGGCGAGGCTACTCGACGCGGTCGCGGTGATGGACACGCTCCGCTCGCCCGGTGGCTGTCCGTGGGATGCCGCGCAGACCCACGACTCACTGCGCCAGTACCTGGTCGAGGAAACCTACGAACTGCTCGAGGCCATCGAGGACGGCGACAGAAAGGCGCTGCGCGAGGAACTGGGTGACGTCCTGCTCCAGGTGTTGTTCCACGCCAGGCTGGCCGCGGAGCATCCGACGGACTCCTTCGACGCGGATTCGGTCGCGGCCGATCTGGTCGACAAGCTGGTCGGCCGTCATCCGCACGTGTTCGCGGCCGACGAGTCGGGCGCCGAAGACTTGGATGGGGAACTTCTCGACAACCACGACCGTCGCTGGGACGAGCTCAAGCAGGCCGAGAAGCGTCGCGAGTCCAGCGTCGATGGTGTCGCACTCGGCCAACCGGCGATCGCGCTTGCGGCGAAGCTCGCACATCGGGCGGCCAAGGCGGGCCTTCCCGCCGAGCTGTTTCCCGTTGGCCTGCCCGACGGCTCGCGTTCCGTGACGGACGTGTTCGCGGCCGTCAACGATGACGGCACCGGTGCCACCCTGTTCACGGTCGCCGCGTTGGCACGGCTCGCCGGTGAGGATCCGGAGGCTGAACTGCGCCGGGTGGCGCGCGCGTTCGCCACGCGAGTCAGACAGGCGGAACAGGCCGCCAAGCAGGGCGGAGCCGACCCGGCCGCGCTGAGTGCGGACGATTGGCGACGGTACTGGCCTGTCTCGCCGTAGCCTGGCCGGTATGGCTCGCTCTACCCCACCGCGCCCGCAGGCCGACCCGACGGTTCCGCTGTGGCCGTCTGGTGGGCCTCGGCAACCGCGGCGCCGGGTGAGCGTGGACGGCCGGTTCGGCAGGCTTTTTCTCGTCGTGCTCGTGCTCCTGCTTGGGGCTGGTGCCATCGTGATGCTGGCCTTCCTGGGTAGGACGCCGCCGCCTCCTCCGCGAGGCCCGTCAGGGCCGCCACCGTTCGTCGTGCCTCAGCTGGACGTGCGGCCACGCGCGGCCGTGCCGGATCCGGCCTCCGCGATACCGGCGCCGGAGGTGCCGGTGGTCCCGCCACGGCAGACGTTCCAGGGCTGGGTGACGTATCTGTCCTCTGTCACCGATGTGCCACCGCGGGTGCTCACCGCCTACGCGAGGGCGACCCTTGCCATCGGGGCCAGCGCCCCGGGCTGCCATCTGAGTTGGACGACTCTGGCCGCGGTGGGGCGGATCGAGTCGCGACACGGTCGCTACGGGGGAAATGAGGTGGCCGACAATGGCAGAGAGCGCAAACCACTGATTGGTCCGACCCTCGATGGTTCTCCCGGCGTCCTCGCGGTGCCCGACACGGACCGGGGAGTGCTTGACGGTGACCCGGTGTGGGACCACGCGATCGGCCCGATGCAGTTCACCCCGCAGACCTGGCGGCGGTGGGGCGTGCGGGTCAGCGGTGACGGCGCCGAGCCGGATCCGCAGAACGTCGATGACGCGAGCAACGCGGCGGCCCGTTACCTGTGCGCGGTCGGCGGCGACCTCGCCGTGCCGGCCAACTGGTGGACGGCGGTGTTGTCGTACAACAACTCCACGGAATACGGCCAGTCGGTATTCAGCAGCGCCGAGGCGTACGGCAAGGTCAGTCTCGGCGCGAACTAGGGTGGCGATCGGTGTCATTTCGACAGGGCGATTCGCCGCCACCATTGTCGAGTGGTTTGACACCGTATCGGGGTGCTGAAACGCGGCGTGGCATAGTACGCGCGTGATCGTGGTGGTTGCGGAGATCCTGATACATACTGGGCGGCAAGAGCTCTTCGTTGCCGCCTGTCGACGCAACTTCGAGTACGTACTCAAGGTTCCCGGCTGCCGATCGTTACGGCTGGTCCGCGGCATTACCGACCCAGCATGTTTTCGTATCGTCGCGGAGTGGGAAAACCTCGAGTCGCTCACCGAGGGCTTCTTCCGTTCCGAGGAATTCGCCCGTTGGCGTGAGGACGTCAGTGACTATTATGTTGATCTTCCCGTTGTCGAATGGACGGTGTGCGTGGAATAAGCGACTCGGCTCCTCCCATACTTCTGAATCAGCGTGTTCCCGCCGGATGCCCTCCCCAGGTTCACCCGATTCAGCGTTCTTGACCGGCTGGCCAACCAAGGCGCACCATAGGGGACACCGCACGAGTTCGGAGGTGGTCTGCATGGCCAAGGCGTGGACCAGGTGGCAGGACTGGGCGGAAGTGGTGCTCGGTGCCATCGTGGCGCTGTCGACGCTGGTGGTGGAGACATCGGCCGCGGCGACGTGGTCGATGGTCGTACTTGGTGTCCTTGTCGCTCTCGATGGTCTGTTCTCGCTGGGCACGCCCGGCACGATCGCCGGAGAGTGGATTCAGATAGCGCTCGGTGTGCTGTTGTTCCTCGCACCGTTCGTGATGGGCTACACGACGATGACGGGCGCGGCGTGGGTCTCCTGGGTTGGCGGCGTGCTGGCCGTGGCCGCCGGCGTTGTCGCGCTACCCGTGGCCACCCAGGCGCACCGCGGAATGGCAGGATCGCACTGAGTTCGGGGCCCACGGCTTCGGCCGTGGGCCCACCCGGTGCACGGAGAGGTACGTTGTCGAGGATGAGGAGAGGCCAAGACGGAGAGGACACCTCCGCACGCGAGCGCATCCTGACCGCGGCCGAGAACCTCTTTTCCGAATCCGGGTTCGAGGCCACCCCGACGTCCAGGATCGCCGAGCTGGCCGGCGTGCCCAAGGGTCTCGTGCACTATTACTTCCGGCGCAAGGCTGATCTGCTCGTCGCGCTCGTCGACCGGTTACCGGACCAAGACATCCGACCGGAGCATGTCGTGTTGGCCGGAGACGTGGCCACGAGTCTGCGTCGGCTGCTGGCTGAACTCGACCGCTGGCAGGAGTCCTCACCACTGCTGCGCAGCCTGCTGTGGCGGGAGGCGGATACCCACCACGTCGTGCGCGAGGCCCTTCAGCGACGGTTCCGGCGTCTGGTCGAACTGATTCGCGAGGTGATCTCGGCCGCCTATGACCCCGCGGTCCGCTCGGACGTCGACAGCGCGGCCGAGCTGCTCGCGCTGGCAGTCAGTTACCAGCATTCCATCGCGCGGCATGCCAGTGATGTGGAACAGGGGCGGGTCCGGATGGAACGGGAGCTGTCCTTCATCGCGGACGCGCTCACGCTCGGCGCCGGCGCAGACTGATTCGGTGCCGCCGAACTGTTCGGACGAACAGACTTCGTGCGCTGGCTCACCCCGTCAGCCCGTCGGAGTTCCGCTTCGCGCGCAGGGCGATTCCGGTGCTGACTTCACCGAGTGCCTCCTGGTACTCGGGTAGCGGGTTCATCGCGACGGCAAGCCGCAGCCGGGCCACCGCCTCGGTCAGCCGGCCCTGACGCTGCAGCGTCTTGCCGAGGGCGAACAACGCGTAGTGGTCGCTCGGATCTCGTTCGACCAGTCGCCGAAAAGCCTGTTCCGCGCGGCCGAACTGGGCCGAGTTGAGATAGGCGCGGCCGGCGAGCTGCATCACGTTGGGCGAGTCCGGCTCGGCATCCATTACCAGGCGCAGCTCACGCAGTGCGTCGAGCGGCCGGCCGGCGGACACCAACTCCTCGGCCCGTCGGAACGCCTCGAAGGCACCTGGCTCAGGATCTTGGCGCTCACTCATGACCTGGCCAACGTCGCGGAAGATCATGTTGTTCCCCAGGGAGAGCTGGGGGACATGCAAACCCCGTGAACTGTTTGATATATTCGCGGGTCCGAGTACACGGAAACTGGCGAGAGAACGATTTCTGAGACCAATTCTAGCGTAAGTGAGGTCAATTGTCGAATCCCCAGGTCAATTCGGGCAGTGTCGGTTCGGATGAACAGGAAATCGCGCGTGAGCAGGAATACGTGTCGATGCTCTACGGCCGCCTCGACGACCTTCGTGACGACACCTCGCGCAGGCTGGCGAGGGTGCTCCTGGAGACCGGTGGAACTCCGCAGGCCCGGTCCGAGCGGGATACCGCCACCGCCCTGCACACCGAGCAGTTGGCCCAGTACAGCGCCGTGGAGAACGGACTGTGCTTCGGCCGGCTGGACTTCGCCGACGGCGGGCATCAGCACATCGGCAGGTTGGGGATCTTCGACACCGACGGAGACTACGAGCCCCTGTTGATGGACTGGCGGGCCCCGGCGGCCCGGCCGTTCTATCTGGCCACCGCCGCGTCCCCGGACGGTGTGCTACGCCGACGTCATCTCAGGACCAAGCGCAGGATCGTGGTCGGCCTCGACGACGAGATACTCGACCTCGATTCCGCCGTTGCGGGCCGAACCGGCGGGCTGATCGGTGAGGCCGCCCTTTTCGCCGCGATCACCGCGAGCAGGACCGGCCGGATGGGCGACATCGTGGCCACCATCCAGGCCGAGCAAGACAAGATCATCCGATCCGAGCTCGGCGGGGTCCTGGTGGTCCAGGGTGGCCCGGGTACGGGCAAGACGGCAGTCGCGCTGCACCGGGCCGCTTACCTGCTGTACACCCACCGTCGGCAGCTGCACAAGCGCGGTGTGCTTGTCGTCGGACCGAACGCCACGTTCCTCAACTACATCGGGCAGGTCCTGCCTTCGCTCGGTGAGACCGGCGTACTCCTGTCGACAGTCGGCGAACTCTATCCGGGACTCAAGGCGACCGGCGTCGAGCCCTCTGAGGTCGCCGCGGTCAAGGGTGGGCTCAGGATGGCCGACGCGCTCGCCGCGGCCGTCCGCGACCGTCAGTGGGTGCCCCGCGAGGGCATCGAGGTGCCCCACGACGGTGATTCGCTGATGCTGGACGGCCCCACCTGCACACAGGCAAGAGCGCGCGCCCGGCGGTCGAGGAGACCGCACAACCAGGCGAGGCCGGTGTTCGAGCGGGAGATCATCGCGGCGCTGGCACGTCAGGTGGCCGACCGGCTCGGCGCACGGTTTCTCGGTTCCGACGATATCGCCGACATTCGCCGTGAGCTGCGGGAGAGTCCGGCGGTCCTTGAGGTGATCGACAAGCTATGGCCGGTGCTCACACCCGAGCAGCTGCTCACAGACTTGTTCGCCTCCGCGAAGCGACTTGCCGCGACATCGCGGGCGCTGTCAAGGCAGGAACGCGAACTGCTGTGGCGTGAGCCGGGCGCGCCGTGGACATCGGCGGACGTGCCGCTGCTGGACGAGGCGGCCGAACTGCTCGGCGAGGACGACCGCGCGGCCAAGGCCGCGGCGACGAGCAAGCGCCGTCGGGATCTGGCCTACGCCCAGGGTGTCCTGGACATTCTCGACCTGCAGGACGAGGCCGATCCAGATGTGCTGATGGCCGTCGACATGCTCGACGCCGACGCGCTGGTGGCCAGGGTCGCCCAGAGCGAGTACCTGACAGCCGCGGAGCGGGCCGCCGACGATCGCACGTGGACCTTCGGACATGTCATCGTCGACGAGGCGCAGGAGTTGTCCCCCATGGCGTGGCGGGTGCTGATGCGCCGCTGTCCGAGCCGCTCGATGACCGTCGTCGGCGACATCGCGCAGACCGGCGACCTCGCGGGCACGTCGTCCTGGCAGGAGGCGCTCGGCCCGTACGTCGCCGACCGGTGGCGGCTTGCGGAACTGACCGTCAACTACCGCACACCGGCGGAGATCATGATGGTGGCCAGGGACGTCCTTGGCAGCCTCGATCCCTCAGCCGTGCCGCCGGTCTCGGTACGGGACAGTGGCCTGCCCGCCTGGCACGCCCGGGTGCCTGCCGCCGACTTTGCGACGACGGTGTCGGCCACGGCAAAGCGTGAACTGGCCGGGATCGGCGATGGCAGGCTGGCGGTGCTCGGTTCGCGGGCGGCGCTCGCGGAGCTGTCCCGGTGTCCCGAGTTCTCCGGACATGCCGTCTCCGGCGACACCGGTGAGACGGAACTGGAGAGTTCGATTGTCGCCCTCACCGTCGGGCAGGCGAAGGGGTTGGAGTTCGACGCTGTGCTGCTGGTAGATCCGCAGGGCATTCTCGAGGAGTCGCCGCGTGGCCGGAACGATCTCTATGTGGCGCTGACGAGGGCCACCCAGCGGTTGGGCGTGCTGCATACCGGCGACCTGCCGGACGTGCTCGGCCGGCTGAGCGAGCGGACCCTCGAGGAAGACCTGATGTGATCTGCCGTCGCCGGGCAGCGGGTGTCCTCAGGCCGGCGGCATAGGGTCGTACTGGATGGCATGGCGGATCCGCTGGGCGCGCTCGGTTCCGGCCAGCCGACCGACCAGGTGCAGTGTCATGTCGATACCGGCGGACACCCCGGCGGAGGTGAGTATGTCGCCGTCGTCGACGAACCGTTCGTCTGGCCGTGGCTGAACGGTCGGATCCAGTTGGGAGAGGCGGTCCAGCGCCCTCCAGTGCGTGGTGGCCGGCCTGCCCTTGAGCAGGCCCGCCGCGGCGTAGACCAGCGCGCCGGTGCAGACACTCGCCATCAGGGGCACCCGCTCCCGCTGGGCACGTACCCAGTCGAGGTGTTCTGGATCGAGGGCTCGTGCTTGTGCGCCCTTGCCGCCGGGGTGGATGAGTACCTCCCACTGCGGCGCATCGGCGAAACCACAGTCCGGTGTGATCACCATTCCGTGCCCGCAGCGGACTGGCGTGCCGGTACGGGACACAGTGGACACCGAGTAGCCGTCACCGTCGAAAGCGTTCACCCAGTACGCGAGCACCTCCCACGGCCCCACCGCGTCGAGTTCTTCGACGTCGTCGAAGAGCAGGATCCCGATGTGTTTGGTCACACCCCAATCATGACGTACGCCCCGGATACCCTCCCGGGCGATACCGCCGGGATAGTCTGGGCGGCGGCGGAGTCCTGAATGCTGGATAGGAGCGGTTGTGGCGGTCATCGAGCAGGTCGGTGCGCGCGAGATCTTGGATTCGCGGGGCAATCCGACCGTCGAGGTAGAGGTCGCGCTCGACGACGGGACGCTGGAGCGTGCGGCGGTCCCGTCCGGGGCGTCGACCGGAGAGCACGAGGCCGTCGAGCTGCGCGATGGTGACGCTGCCCGGTACAACGGTAAGGGTGTTGAGAAGGCGGTCGCCGCCGTGCTCGACGAGATCGGCCCGGAGCTGGTCGGCATCGAGGTGGTTGAGCAGCGGGTGGTCGACCAGAAGCTGGTCGACCTCGACGGCACGCCGGACAAGAGCCGGCTCGGCGCCAACGCGATCCTCGGCGTCTCGCTGGCGGTCGCCAAGGCCGCCGCGGAGTCCAGCGGGCTCGAACTGTTCCGCTATCTCGGCGGTCCCAACGCGCATGTCCTCCCGGTGCCGATGCTCAACATCCTCAACGGTGGCGCGCACGCCGACACCGACGTCGACATCCAGGAGTTCATGATCGCCCCGATCGGCGCGGAGTCCTTCCGGGAGGCGCTGCGCTGGGGGGTCGAGGTCTACCACAGCCTCAAGTCGGTGCTGAAGAGCAAGGGGCTTGCCACCGGCCTCGGTGACGAGGGCGGGTTCGCGCCGAGCCTGGCCAGCAATCGCGAGGCGCTCGACCTGATCACCGTTGCCATCGAGAAGGCCGGTTACAAGGTCGGCGGCGAGGTCGCGCTCGCTCTCGACGTCGCCGCGACCGAGTTCCACGCCGACGGCGTCTACACCTTCGAGAAGTCGGCGCGCAGTGCCGAGCAGCTCATCGCCTACTACGCCGAGCTGGTCGACGCCTACCCGTTGGTCTCCATCGAGGACGCGCTGTCGGAGGATGACTGGGACGGATGGACGCAGTTGACCAAGGAGCTGGGAGGGAAGGTGCAACTGGTCGGCGACGATCTGTTCGTGACCAACCCGGAGCGGCTCGAGGAGGGGTTCGCCCGCAGGGCCGCCAACGCGCTGCTCGTGAAGGTCAACCAAATCGGCACGCTCTCGGAGACTCTCGACGCGGTGTCGCTGGCGACCTCCTACGGCTACAAGTCCATGATGAGTCACCGCTCCGGCGAGACCGAGGACACCACCATCGCCGACCTCGCGGTGGCCACCGGCGTCGGCCAGATCAAGACCGGTGCGCCCGCCCGTGGCGAGCGGGTGGCCAAGTACAACCAGCTGCTGCGTATCGAAGAGACCCTCGGAGATGCCGCACGGTACGCCGGCGAGCTGGCCTTCCCCCGGTTCAGCCCGGCGAGTTGATCAGCGCGTGACCGGACGCGAAGACGGCGAGGGCCGTGGGCCGCGCGGGAAGGACATCTCCCCGCGTCGGCGGACAGCGCGCGTTCCCGTTCCGTCGGCGCGGGGCCGCATACGAGCTCGTTCCGGTGAGGGCACGGGCGGAGCCTTCGGGCTGTCGATCACCAGACGGGCTGCCCTGCTCGCACTGGTGGTCGGTGCGCTCGCGCTGACGGTCGCCGTTCCGTTGCGGACCTATCTCACCCAGCATGCACAGGTCCAGCAGGAGCTGAATCGGCAGGCCGAACTCAAGGCCACAGAACAGCAGTTGGAGCGCCGCGAGTCGCAGCTGTCGGACCCGGCGCACGTCGAGGCCGAGGCACGCCAACGGCTGCGGATGGTGATGCCAGGCGAGA
>JAFAZC010000049.1 GCA_019239965.1 Kutzneria sp.
GGGGGACATGCCAAGCCGTGCGGCGGCCTCAGTGATCCGCATGAACATCAATCTAACATTCTGCTGTCAAAAAAACGGCGGTGGCCGTGCGCCGCATCGCCCGTGTCGCGTAGCGTGCTGGTGGTCGCATGTCGCAACGAAGCAACGAAGCAACGGATCACGAGGACGAGGAAGTGAGCGCATGAGCGCCGAGCCGTACAAGGTGGCCGACATCAACCTGGCCGCGTTCGGCCGTAAGGAAATCCAGCTCGCCGAGCACGAAATGCCCGGCCTGATGGCGACCCGCGCCGAGTACGCGGCGTCCCAGCCGCTGCGTGGCGCCCGGATCACCGGGTCGCTGCACATGACGATCCAGACCGCCGTGCTGATCGAGACCCTGGTCGCCCTCGGCGCGGAGGTCCGCTGGGCCAGCTGCAACATCTTCTCCACCCAGGACCACGCCGCGGCCGCGGTCGCCGTCGGGCCGGACGGCACGCCGGAGGACCCGAGGGGGATCCCGGTGTTCGCCTGGAAGGGGGAGACGCTGCCGGAGTACTGGTGGTGCACCCAGCAGGCGCTGACCTGGCCCGGGCAGCCCGGGCCGAACATGCTGCTCGACGACGGCGGGGACGCCACGCTCCTCGTGCACAAGGGCACGCAGTACGAGAGTGCCGGTGTGGTGCCGCCCGCGGACGAGGACGACTCGGAGGAGTGGACGGTCATCCTCGACCTGCTGCGTTCCTCGCTCGCCGCGGACGCCGGCAAGTGGACCAAGGTCGGAGAGGGCATCCGGGGGGTCACCGAGGAGACCACCACCGGTGTTCTGCGCCTCTACCAGCTCGCCGCGGCCGGTGAACTGCTGTTCCCCGCGATCAACGTCAACGACTCGGTGACCAAGTCGAAGTTCGACAATAAGTACGGAATCCGGCACTCCCTCGTGGACGGCATCAACCGCGGCACCGACGTGCTCATCGGTGGGAAGGTGGCCGTGGTGTGCGGCTACGGCGACGTCGGCAAGGGAGCCGCCGAGTCGCTGTCCGGCCAGGGGGCGCGTGTCATCATCACCGAGATCGACCCGATCTGCGCACTCCAGGCGGCTATGGACGGCTATCAGGTCGCCCGCCTGGACACCGTGCTGCCCATCGCCGACATCGTCATCACCACCACCGGCAACAAGAACGTGGTAATGGCTGACCACATGGCGCGGATGAAACACCAGGCGATCCTCGGCAACATCGGCCATTTCGACAACGAGCTGGACATGGCGGGACTGGCCCGCTACCCCGGCATCCACCGTGTGAACATCAAGCCGCAGGTCGACGAGTGGGTCTTCCCCGACGGGCACTCGATCATCGTGTTGTCCGAGGGCAGGCTGCTGAACCTGGGCAATGCCACAGGGCATCCGTCATTCGTCATGTCCAACTCCTTCTCCAACCAGGTCATCGCGCAGATCGAGCTGTTCACCAAGTACAAGGAGTACGACAACGAGGTGTTCACCCTGCCCAAGCATCTCGATGAGAAGGTCGCGAAGATCCATCTGGAGGCGCTCGGCGGTGAACTGACCAAGCTGACCAAGGAACAGGCCGAGTACATCGGCGTCGACGTGGAGGGTCCGTTCAAGCCCCCGCACTACCGGTACTGAGCTCTCCTTCCCGCCGGGCTCTCTGTCCTGTCGGGCCGTTTGGCCGCCGGGCGTCTCAGTGGTGTTCGGCGGCCGAGCTCCACAGGACGCTGATGCCCGCGCGTGGTGCGGACACGGGCGCGAAGTAGGCGCTGACCACCCCGTCCCGGCCCGGCGCCACTTCGATGATCTCGGTCTCGGCGTGGTCACGGGACTCACGGAAACACCGGGCCGGCAGCGCACTGCGGTGGAACCGCAGCTGCAGCAGGTAGGTGCCGGCCGGAGTGGCGAACCGGCGCAGATGTCCCGCGGTCCTCGTTCCACCGGTGTCGATCACCGAATAGCTGAACACGTGTGTCTCGCCGGCGGCCAACGTGCGGTCCAGTGCGAGCTCGAACAGGACCGATCCGTCAGGAAGGCGTCTGCGCAGCCGCCCGGCCCTGCACCCCTCGGCGGTGTGCATGGTCGAGTGCTCGACCGACCCGCTGCCGTCGCCACCGTGCAGGGCGAGGTACCGGTCGACGCCGGCCCGCCTCGCCTGAACCACCATCCGGCTCAGCAGCGAGCGCCGGGCACCCACCGCGTTGATGGTCACCATCTCGTACAGCGCGAGCAGCTCGAGATCCTCGTTGCGCAGGTCGCGCTCCATGTCCACCGCAGTGCGGACCGTGCGCGGGGTGTGCTTGACGCCAGGATCGAGCAGGTTGATCAGTGACCGAGGGGGCAACTCGAGCACCCGTTCCAAAGCGAGCACGGCACCGCTGGACTTCGGCATGTCCGGTCGCCGCAGTCCCCGCTGCCAGTAGCTCAGGGTGGACTGACCAATGTGGGTGCCGGTGGCGTCCAGCAGGGCACCGAGCCGGGCAAGAGAGAGACCTCGGGCCACGATCGCATCGTGCAGAGCTTGGTGAAATGGTCCACTGTGGAGGGTGTCGGCCAGCGAGGTGGCCGCTGGTCCGCCTGGGGAAACGTGCTGTGTGTCGAAGTGGGGGGACTCGGAGTGTGGGTCCTCGCCGATCACCGCGGCACCACCCATCTTCCGGTCTGCCGTGTGGTGTGATCGTTACACTAACGACTCTCTTTGTCACCCTTTTTGGTGATTGATGATTGGCCATTCGAATGAAATTTGTCCGGCGAGTTGTCTGAATCAGGCCTTGACCTGGTCCAGCAGGGTGAGGAACACCTCGCGGTTCACCAGTGAGGGTTCCCTGGCCAGCCAGTCGCCGACGATGCGCACGAAATCCTCCGGGTTCATCACCTCGATCGGCGGGTCAGCCGGCATTGCCGACGTGACCTCGCCGGACACACTGGGGTGAACCAGTACGAAGCCGCGCACGTCCATCTTGGGCAGCAGCATCTGGTACGCCGCGACCGTCCTCGCCAGCCGCAGGTCGGCACCGTCGAACGTGGCGCCGTCGCGCAGCAGGACGCCGTCGGCGTCGCACGAGTAGTGGCCAGGGGGCCAGATTCTGGACTCGATCAGCAACAGCTTGTCGCCGCACAGCACCGCGTGGTCGACTTCGGGGCGTGAGGATCCCGGCCAGGCGAGGCCGTGGAATATCCGTACCGCCGGGATCTGGCCGAGGTAGCCGGACAGCAGGTCTAGCGTCATCCACTCGGCCGCCTCGCAGTCCATCGCCGGCTCGTCGTCGGCGGACAGCAGCTGTGCGCCGGGCGCGCCGAACAGGTTGAAGGAACGGAACTCCGGGGTGAAGATCCGCTCCGTGGCGCGCGAGCCGAGATACCAGCGGCCAAGCGGTGGCAGCGCGAACACTCCGCCGGCGAGCAGCAGGACGCCGATGCCTGACATCTCGCCCTGGTACAGGGTCCAGATGCCGACGCCGGCCATGCCGGCCGCCCAGAGGTAGATGAGCCAGCTCAGGAACTTCGGGGTCGCCTTGCCGAGGATGGTGACGAACAGGTACGCGACCGGCACGGTCACCACCGCGATCGTGAGCGACAAGCCTTTGGTCGACAGGGATACGGCGGTCGCGATCAGCAGCACCGTCCACACGGCCGTGATGGCGAAGAACCACCGCTGTGCCCAGCCGAACCCTGGGCGCCAGGACACCCTCGTCTCTGGATCGACCGTCCGCCACCACGCGATGCTGTCGGTCGGAATCACGGAAAGGCCGGACGCGAACCCCACTGGTTCGGCGGCCTGTTGTGGCCCGCCCGCTGGTCGCTGGCCGTCTCGATCCTCGACGCCTTCCTCGGGCTCCCCGCCCTGGTCCCACCATTGGAAACCTGACGAGTTCGGCGATTGGAGCACCCTGCGCCGTAAGTCGTACGCGGCCCGCCGGTCGGGATCGGACAGCGTCTCGTAGGCCTCCTGCACGAGACGGAACATGAGGTGACTGCCGCCGGCGTCCGGATGCAGCACCTTGACCAAAGTGCGATGGGCAGACCTGATCTGCGCTTGAGAGGCGTCAGGTTCGACATCGAGGAGTTCGTAGTAGTCGACTCCGGCCACGACCCTTTCCCATCTGCGACTACCGGTGGGGTAGGAACACGATAGGTGGCCAACCCCGTTCCGTCCCAGCAAGACAGGGCCCATTCCTCGTCCGATTGGGTGATCCGTAGGGTGTGACCCGTGCCGAAACTGGTGGTGATCGAGGGGCTTGACGGTGCGGGCAAGCGGACTCTCGCCGACAAGCTCATGATCGAGCTCCGGGTGCGGAACACGTCAGTGACCAGGCTGGCCTTCCCGCGGTACGGCGAGGACGTACACGCCGACCTCGTCCGGGACGCGATGTACCTGCGCCTTGGTGACCTGGTGAAGTCCGTGTACGGCATGGCGGTGCTTTTCGCGTTGGACCGCCGGGCCGCCGCCGAACGGATCAGGGCCGACCTCGCCGACAACGACGTCGTCCTGCTCGACCGGTACATCGCCTCCAACGCGGCCTATGGGGCCGCGCGGCTGCGCGAGGACGCCGGCGGTGAGTTCGTCCGATGGGTCTACGCACTCGAGGTCGAGCGTTTCGCGTTGCCTGTGCCCGACGCACACGTGCTGCTGCGGGTCCCGGTCGACGTGGCTGCCGAGCGGTCGGGCGGCCGGGAGGCCGCCGAACGGGCCCGGGACAGCTGGGAGACCGATATCGGCCTGCAGACGCGCTGTGCCGCCGTGTACGACCAGTTCGCCAGGGACGGCTGGCTCGCGCCCTGGCACGTGGTCGACGGCGCCGCCGGCGTCGACTGCGCGAAGCTCACCGATGTGCTGCTCGACTCAGATGGCGCCGACTGAGTCGGCGCCCCAGCGCGCGATCTCGGCGTCGATGTCCAGCGGCGAGGTGCCCGCGCTCGCCCGCATCTGATCGGTCACCTTGTCCAGCGGTACCAGCCAGGACACCTCGAACTCCAGGCCGTCGGGGTCCTTCGCGTACAGCGCCTTGGTCGTGGTGTGGTCGGAGGCGCCGACGAGGGCTCCCACGGCGCGTAGCCGGTCGGCGTACTCGGCGAGGTCGGTCAGCGTGCGCACCGACCAGGCGAGGTGGTAGAGGCCCACGGTGTCGCGGCCGGCGGCTGACGGGCCGGCCTGCACGCCGATCTCGAACAGCCCGAGATCGTGGTCGTTGGCGGATTCGGCGGCCTGCAGGAACGCGGCCGCACGCCCACGCTTGACCACCCTGAAGTCCAGCACCTCGGTGTAGAACACGACGCTGCGTTCGACGTCACGGACGTACAGCACCGCGTGGTTGAGTCGTCGGATCGCCATCGCCGGTCCTCTCGAACTGGTTATTCAATTTTCAACTATATCGCTCGCTGTAACGAAACGTGGACACTGCACGCTGTAATCCCGAGATTTCCGTCCGCGTGATCGCGAACGAGCCTGTCATCACCAGACGCACAATGGGGTGGATGTGGTGAACGGTCAACGACACTGGGCGATCGACGACCGCGACGCGACCGTCGCGGACCGCGATCATTGGGGCGCGCGCGGCGTTCGCGCCACGAGTGCGACCATGGTGCGCATGAAGGCACGCGTGCTGGTGGTCGACGATGACCCTGCCCTGGCCGAGATGCTCACGATCGTCCTGCGGGGCGAGGGTTTCGACACCGCGGTTGTCGCCGACGGTGCTCGTGCGCTGCCCGCGCTCCGCGAACTCAAACCCGACCTTGTGCTGCTCGACCTCATGTTGCCGGGTATGAATGGCATCGACGTGTGCAAGGCGATCCGGGCCGAGTCGGGCGTCCCGATCGTGATGCTGACCGCCAAGAGTGACACCGTGGACGTGGTACTCGGCCTGGAATCCGGCGCCG
>JAFAZC010000121.1 GCA_019239965.1 Kutzneria sp.
GGGCTTGGTGATGCCCTTGATGGTCAATTGCCCCTTGCCGCTGAGGGTGTTGTCCTCGGCCAGCCGCACGTCCTCGGACCGGAAGGTGATCTCCGGGTGGTTGGCGCCGTCGAAGAAGTCCTTGCCGTTGATGACGTGCTCGCGGAAGGCCGCGGGAGTGCGGATCGAGATGGAATCCACCTTGACCCGGCCCTCGAGCCTCGCGCCGTGCTCGTCGACGACGACGCTGGCCGTGACGTCCTCGAACGAGGCGCGGTACGAGCTGACCAGCATGTGGACCACTTCGAACTGGAACGATGAGTGTGCCTGGTCGGCGACGAAGGTGCCGATGAAGGGCTGGGTTGTCGCGGTCATGAAGGGATGCCTCCTGGATCTTCACCCGGTCGGGTGACACGATGGAATCACGATATACATTCGATACTGGTGACTTCAAAGTGCCATACTTACCTTGTGGAAACTGAGTCCGTCACGGAGACCGACCGCTGCCATGCCAAGGCCGCCGGTGGCATCTACGCTCCCGGATGCCCCGGCCGCCTGGTCCTCGACCGCATCGGGGACCGCTGGACGGTGCTCATCGTGGGCGTGCTCGAACACGGGACGAAGAGGTTCTCCGAGGTTCGGGACGCCGTCGGCGGCATCACCCCCAAGGTGCTCACCCAGACCCTGCGTGCCCTGGAACGCGACGGCCTCGTGGTACGCAAGGTGCACGCCGAGGTTCCGCCAAGGGTCGAATACACCCTCACCGAATTCGGCCGCAGCCTTATCGGACCCATCAACGGCATCCGCGCCTGGGCCGAGGAGAACATGGACGAGCTTTTCGCCCTACGGGCCCGCTACGACGAGGCGAAAACGTCGGACCAATGACTGACCAGGCGCTGGTACGGTCCGGTCCGTAGGTCAGAACCGCGAACACTGGGGGAAAGTTGGCCGCACGCGTGGTGCTCGCCTCGTGTGCCCAGTTGCCCGAGGGTGACGGGGACGAGGCGGAGCTGGTCGAAGTGCTTGCCGAACGGGGGATCCGCGCGAGGTGGGCGCCGTGGGGCGGTCCCGTCGACTCCGACGAGCTGGTCGTACTCCGCGCCTCGTGGGACTACACGGACCACCGGGCGGAGTTCCTCGACTGGTGCGCGTCGTTACCGGCGCTGGTGAACCCATATCAGGTGGTGCGCCGCAACACCGACAAGCGCTACCTCGCCCGGTTCGCCGAGACGGGTCTCGCGGTTGTACCGACGGTGGTGCACGAGGTCGGCGCCAAGCTCGATCCGGTATGGGATCAGTTCGTCGTCAAGCCGGCCGTAGGAGCGGGCTCGCGGGACGCGGGCCGGTTCACCGCCGAGACGATCGAATCGGCCCGTGCGCACCTGAGGGCGCTGCACGACAGGGGGACCACCGTCATCTCCCAGCCGTACCAGCACGCGGTGGATATCGAGGGCGAGACGTCGCTGGTGTTCTTCCGCGGCGCATACTCCCACGCCTTCACGAAGGGGCCCATGCTGCGCACAGGACAACCGCCATGGCGGGGCACGGACGGCAGCGATAACCCGTACCTGGAGGAACGCCTCGGCAGCGCCGAACCGGACGCGGCCATGGTGGCACTGGGCCGGGACTGTCTCGCGGTCGGTGCCGCCGACGCCGGGGTCACCGTCGAGGATGTGGTGTACGCGCGGGTGGACCTGGTACGCGGCGCCGACGGGCCGATGCTGCTCGAACTGGAACTCACCGAACCCGGTCTGGGCTTCCGCCACACAGGACCCGAGGCGATGCACCGGTTCGCCGACGCCATCGCGTCGGCGTCGCGGTCACAGTGACGGGTCGCGGACGGCTCCGGTCGCCGCCGACGTCGCCAGCTTGGCGTACGCGCGCAGAGCGAGTGTGACGGGTCGCTGGCGGTCCCTTGGCTGCCAGGGACGTTCACTCGACTCCATCTTGGCTCGCCGTTCCGCCAGTACCTCGTCGGGCACCAGCAGTCGCAGGCTTCGCGAGTGCACGTCGATCAGAATCTGGTCGCCGTCCTCGACGAGTCCGATCAGCCCGCCATGTGCTGCCTCCGGCGAGACATGGCCGACGGAGATGCCGGAGGAGCCACCGGAGAACCGACCATCGGTGACCAGTGCGCACACCCTGCCCAGCCCGGCGCCCTTCAGGAACGCCGTCGGATGCAGCATTTCCTGCATACCAGGGCCACCTGCTGGACCCTCGTAGCGGACCACGAGCACCTCGCCCGGCTGGATCTGCTTGCCGAGGATGACCGAAACGGCCTCCTCTTGACTCTCCACCACCCGAGCGGGCCCGCGGAACCGCCACAGCTCCTCGTCGATGCCCGCTGTCTTGATCACCGCGCCGTCCTCGGACAGGTTGCCGTGCAGCACCGCGAGTCCGCCGTCCACGGTGTAGGCGTTGGCGACGTCGCGTATGCATCCAGCCGTGGCGTCAGTATCCAGGCCGGACCACCGGTTGCCAGTGGAGAACGCCTGCGTGGTGCGGACTCCGCCCGGCGCCGCATGGAACAGTTCGATGGCCTCCTCAGATGCCTCTGGTGAGCGGACGTCCCAGGCGGACAGCCATTCCCGCAGCGTGGGGCTGTGCACCGAACGCACCTCGGTGTTGAGCAGACCGGCGCGGTGCAGTTCGCCGAGGATCGCGGGTATGCCACCGGCTCGGTGCACGTCCTCCATGTGGTAGTCGGAGTTCGGGCTCACCTTGCACAGGCACGGCACCCCTCGACTGATGGCATCGATGTCGGCGAGCGTGAAGTCGACGCCGCCTTCCCGCGCGGCCGCGAGGATGTGCAACACGGTGTTCGTCGATCCACCCATCGCCATGTCCAGTGCCATGGCGTTCTCGAACGCGGCTCGGTTGGCGATCGAGCGGGGCAGGACAGAGTCGTCGTCCTCGCCGTACCAGCGTCGGCACAGCTCGACAACGGTGGTGCCGGCCCGCTCGAACAGCCGACGCCTCGCCCGGTGGGTGGCCAACGTCGACCCATTTCCCGGCAGTGCGAGGCCGAGCGCCTCGGTGAGGCAGTTCATCGAGTTCGCGGTGAACATGCCAGAGCAGGATCCACAGGTAGGACAGGCGGACCGTTCGACGACGCCGAGACCGTCGGCATCGACGGCCTCGTTGGCCGAGGCCGAAATCGCGGTGATCAGATCGGTCGGCGCGTGCGCGACTCCGTCGACCACTACCGCCTTGCCCGCCTCCATGGGGCCACCAGAGACGAACACCGTCGGGATGTTGAGCCGCAGCGAGGCGTTGAGCATGCCGGGCGTGATCTTGTCGCAGTTGGACACGCACACCAGCGCGTCGGCTTGGTGCGCGTTGACCATGTACTCGACGGAGTCAGCGATGATCTCACGAGAGGGCAGCGAGTAGAGCATGCCGCCGTGCCCCATCGCGATCCCGTCGTCCACAGCGATCGTGTGGAACTCCCGTGCGATGCCACCGGCGCGCCGCACCTGCTCGGCCACGATGTCGCCGAGGTCGCGCAGGTGCACGTGGCCGGGCACGAACTGGGTGTAGGAGTTGGCGATCGCGATGATGGGCTTTCCGAAGTCGCCGTCGGTCATTCCGGTCGCCCGCCACAACGCGCGGGCACCGGCGGCGTTGCGTCCGTGTGTCGTGACGCGGGACCGCAATGGGGGCACGGCTCCTCCAAGCCTCGGGAAGTACGCGCCACCGCGTCGTCGCGGTGGTGGCAAGGTTACTCCGCCGAATCGGCCTCGGCCGGCGGTGCGGTGGGGTCAGCCAGCCGGCCACCGCTGAAGGCGGCGAGCATTGGCAGGTGGCGGAGTCGGATTCCGGGCAGCGGTACGACTTCGTCGTCGTCGAGCACGGCGGCGATCCAGGACCGGGTGGACAGCTTCAACGAGGCAATGTGTGCCCACTCGATAGTGCGGCCGCCGAACAGGCTTCGCGTGACGAGCCGACGGGTCTCGACAACGGTCCGTGTACGCAGGATCCACGCGGCGATTCCCACCGGTGCCACGTAGAGCGTGAGCAGCCACGGCGCGGCGAGAGCCGCCGGGGTGATGCACAGGGCGAGGGTCCCCGCGCCGAGCAGGCTGGTTGTCGGCACCCGGAAGATCAGCCGTTGGCCGGATGCCGGGGACCTGGCGGTTTCGTTCACCGTGCGATGGTCGCACCTCCGTCGCGACGTCCATCATCCGGGACGGATTTCCCGCAGAGTTGACGCCTGGTGAATCGTCACAGTACCGTCTGGCCATGCCATGCACCTCTGGCCTCGTACTTCGAAGGCGCGTCGGCGGATAGGACCGCTCAGGTCCCTGCCGACGCGCGACCCTCGTGGACCACGGTTGTGGTCGCGGGGGTTTTTTTCATGCTTCGCCACTGCCGGACACCGACCACGAGCCAAAGGCAGCCTGATGACCAGCGCATCCCCGAGACAAGTCCCGGCGAACCAGCAGCACCGCTCTCCCAAGCCGGGACCGCCGGCCGCCCCGAAGCCGGCACCGCCAGCCGCGACCCCGATCAGGGTCACCGGCGCGAGTGCGCTCGTCCGCTCGCTCGAGGCCGTCGGCTGTGAGATCGTGTTCGGAATTCCCGGCGGCACCATCATGCCGGCCTACGACGCCCTGCTCGACTCCGCCGTACTGCGGCACGTGCTGGTGCGCCACGAGCAGGGCGCCGGGCATGCGGCCACCGGCTACGCCCAGGCAACAGGCAATGTCGGGGTGTGCATGGCGACATCAGGCCCCGGTGCGACCAACTTGGTCACCGCGCTCGCTGACGCCTACATGGATTCCGTCTCGGTGGTGGCCATCACCGGCCAGCAGTCACGGGCGCTGATCGGCACCGACGCCTTCCAGGAAGCCGACATCTGCGGCATCACCATGCCGATCACCAAGCACAACGTGCTCGTCACTGATCCGGCCGACATTCCGAGGGCCGTCGCCGAGGCGTTCCATCTCGCGGCGACCGGCCGGCCCGGCCCGGTTCTCGTGGACATCCCCAAGGATGTCCTGCAGGAGTCGACAGTCTTCTCCTGGCCTCCGGAACTGCGGTTGCCCGGGTACCGCCCGACCACCCGCCCGCACGGCAAACAGATCCTCCAGGCCGCCAGGCTGATCACCACGGCGCAGCGGCCGGTGCTCTACATCGGTGGCGGCGTGATCAAGGCACGGGCCACCGCCGAGCTGCGCGAGCTCGTCGAACTCACCGGTGTTCCCGTGGTCACCACCCTGATGGCGCGCGGTGCCTTCCCCGACTCGCATCCACTGCACCTTGGCATGCCCGGCATGCACGGCACGGTTGCCGCCGTCGCCGCCATGCAACGTGCCGATCTGCTGATCGCGCTCGGTACTCGGTTCGATGACCGGGTCACCGGCAAGGTGGCCTCCTTCGCGCCCGACGCGAAGGTCGTGCATGCCGACATCGACCCGGCCGAGATCTCGAAGAACCGCACCGCGGACGTGCCGATCGTCGGTGACTGCAAAGAGATCATCACCGAGCTGATCAGCGCGGTCAGGGCCGAGCGCGACTCGGTGGGCACGGCAGACCTTTCGGCGTGGATCAGGCAGACATCCGGCTGGCAGACGACCTATCCGCTCGGCTACGACTGGCCCGCCGACGGTTCACTGTCCCCGCAGTACGTTATCGAGCGGATCGGGGCGATCGCCGGCCCGGACGCGATCTACACCGCGGGCGTCGGCCAGCACCAGATGTGGGCGGCGCAGTTCATCCACTACGAGAAGCCGGCGACGTGGATCAACTCGGGCGGGCTGGGCACGATGGGGTTCGCGGTGCCGGCGGCGATGGGCGCCAAGTTCGGCCGTCCGGACACGGTGGTGTGGGCGATCGACGGCGACGGCTGCTTCCAGATGACCAACCAGGAACTGGCCACCTGCGCGATCGAGGGTGCCCCCATCAAGGTCGCCGTGATCAATAACGGTAATCTCGGCATGGTCCGGCAGTGGCAGAACCTGTTCTACGCCGAACGGTACTCCCATACCGATCTCGGCACCCACAAGCACCGGATTCCCGACTTCGTGCTGTTGGCGGAGGCTTTGGGAGGTGTCGGCCTGCGCTGCGAGGCCAAGGACGACGTCGATGCCACGATCTCCAGGGCGATGGAGATCACCGACCGGCCGGTCGTCGTCGATTTCGTTGTGGGCAAAGACGCGCAGGTGTGGCCCATGGTGGCGGCGGGCACCGGCAATGACCAGATCATGGCCGCCCGTGGTATCCGTCCACTGTTCGACGACGAGGACCAGCGGTGAGCGAACCATCTAACACAGCGGCACTTGTGCTCACGGGCGCGATGAGCTCAAACGAGGAGGGCCCGTGAGTAAGCACACCCTGAGCGTGCTGGTGGAGAACAAACCCGGTGTGCTCGCCAGGGTCGCCGGCCTGTTCTCCCGGCGCGGATTCAACATCGAGTCGCTCGCGGTAGGACCGACCGAACACGAGGACATCTCCAGGATGACCATTGTGGTCAGCGTTGACGAGTTGCCCCTTGAACAGGTCACCAAGCAGCTCAACAAGCTCGTCAATGTCATCAAGATCGTCGAGCTGGAGCCCGCCGCGGCGGTGCGGCGCGAACTGCTGTTGGTCAAGGTCCGTGCCGACGCGGGAGTGCGCAGCCAGGTACTGGAGACGGTGCAACTCTTCCGCGCGAAGGTGGTCGACGTCTCGCCCGAGGCGCTGACCATCGAGGTGACCGGGACCGCCGACAAGCTCGACGCCCTGCTGCGCATGCTCGAGCCGTACGGCGTTCGCGAGATGGTGCAGTCGGGGATGGTGGCCATCGGACGCGGTGCTCGGTCCATCACCGCACCCGCAAGGTGACACCACGTTCAGCCGTGAACGGAAAGGAACAACGAGGCAAGCCATGAGTGTCGAGATCTTCTACGATGACGACGCCGATCTGGGCATCGTTCAGGGTCGCCGGGTGGCCATTGTCGGCTACGGCAGCCAGGGCCACGCACACGCGCTGAGCCTTCGGGACTCCGGCGTCGACGTCCGGATCGGGCTGCCGGAGGGTTCGACCTCACGGCCGAAGGCCGAGGAGCAGGGCCTGCGGGTGCTGACCACCGCGCAGGCCGCCGCCGAGGCCAATCTGATCATGATTCTGGCCCCGGACACCAAGCAGCGCGCCATCTACACCGAGGACATCGCCCCGAATCTCAGCGGCGGTGACGCGATCTTCTTCGGCCACGGATTCAACATCCGGTACGGCCTGATCGAGCCACCCTCCACTGTGGATGTCGCAATGGTGGCGCCGAAGGGGCCGGGTCACCTGGTGCGTCGCCAGTTCGTCGACGGCAAGGGTGTGCCCTGCCTGATCGCTGTCGAGCAGGACGCGACCGGCGGTGCGCAGGATCTCGCGTTGTCCTACGCCAAGGCGATCGGTGGCAGCAGGGCAGGCGTCATCAAGACCACCTTCACTGAGGAGACCGAGACCGATCTGTTCGGCGAACAGGCCGTGCTCTGCGGCGGAACGAGCGCTCTCGTTCGGGCGGGGTTTGAGGTGCTGACAGAGGCCGGCTACGCACCGGAGATCGCCTATTTCGAGGTCCTGCACGAGCTCAAACTCATCGTCGACCTGATGTATGAAGGCGGCATCGCCAGGATGCGCTACTCGATTTCCGACACGGCGGAGTACGGCGATCTCACCAGGGGGCGGCGAGTGGTCGGTGCCGCGGCCAAGGAGGAGATGCGCAAGATCCTCGATGAGATCAGGGACGGCAGCTTCGCCCGCGAGTGGGTGGCCGAGGACTCCGCTGGCCGGCCGAACTTCGCCAGGCTCCGTGCCGAGGGCGCCGACCACCCGGTGGAGGAGGTCGGTAGGAGATTGCGCGGACTGATGTCCTGGGTGGACCGTCCGATCACCGAGACGGCCTGATTCGGCGACGACTTCGATGGTTAGCGCACCGATGCGCTGACCATCGCACTAGGGTCGGTGGTATGAGCGACGGGACCGCACCGATCTATGACGACAAGGCGCAGGTCAGGGGGCGGCTGGATCTCACAAGCGCCGAGTGGCGGACCGGCTCGGACACATCTGACGACGGCGGCAACGTGGAGATCGCCGACGTCGTGCACACCGACGGGGTCACCTACACGGTGATGCGCAACTCCGCGCACCCCGAAGGTCCGGTGCTGGTGTTCACCCCGGCTGAGTGGAAGGCCTTCGTCGAAGGGGTGAGGGACGGCGAGTTCGACGAGCCCTGGTGATTCCAGACACCGGTGCTCGCGACCGGTCTGGCCCCTCCCCACCAGGGGAAACCAACGGCGGTCCGGCCCGGCGAGCTCGGTGAACCGCGCACTTTCGGTCGGATCGGTTCCTGCTGGCAGGGTATGGTAATTCCCGCACCTCGTGTCCCGCTCCGAGCACAGTGCCGTGTGGACGGGCCCCCATTCCGTGCGAACCCGAGTATTTTTCGCGCGACGATCCCATGGAGCCGTGCCTTGACCAACGCCCGTCGTCCCGTCGTCCTCATCGCTGAAAAGCTGGCGCCATCCGTCACGGAGCTACTCGGCGAGGAGGTCGAGATCCGACACGTCGACGGCACTGACCGTGCCACGTTGCTGTCGGCCGTCGCCGAGGCGGACGCGCTGCTTGTGCGCTCGGCCACCGCGGTCGACGCGGAGGTGCTGCACGCAGGAACCGCACTGAAGGTCGTCGCGCGGGCCGGTGTCGGCCTCGACAACGTCGACGTGTCCACCGCGACTCAGCGTGGTGTCATGGTGGTCAACGCGCCGACCTCCAACATCGTGTCCGCGGCGGAGCACGCGGTCGGCCTGCTTCTCGCTGTGGCACGGCGCATTCCCGAGGCCAGCGGTAGCCTGCGCGCGGGGGAGTGGAAGAGAAGCGCCTACTCCGGTGTCGAGCTCAGCGGCAAGACCGTCGGCGTCGTCGGTCTGGGCAAGATCGGGCAGCTGTTCGCGGCGCGGCTGGCGGCCTTCGGCACGACACTGGTCGCCTACGACCCCTACGTCGCTCCCGCTCGCGCCGCGCAGCTCGGTATCGAACTGGTCAGCCTCGACGAGTTGCTCGACCGTGCCGACGTGATCTCCGTCCACCTACCCAAGACGCCGGAGACCATCGGGCTGATAGGCAAGGAACAGCTGGCGCGGACCAAGCAGGGCGTCATCATCATCAACGCGGCAAGGGGCGGACTCGTCAACGAACTCGCTCTCGCCGAGTCCATCAGGGCCGGGCATGTCGGTGGCGCTGGCATCGACGTCTTCGAGAACGAGCCGACCACCGCGAGCCCACTGTTCGATCTGCCCAACGTGGTCGTCACCCCGCACCTCGGCGCGTCGACGAGAGAGGCTCAGGGCCGGGCCGGCACGGATGTCGCGCGGTCGGTGTTGCTCGCGTTGCGCGGGGACTTCGTTCCTGACGCCGTCAACGTGCACGGCGGCGGCGCGGTCGGCGAAGAGGTCCGGCCCTATCTCGGGCTGACCAAGAAGCTGGGCGTCCTGCTGTCGGCGTTGGCTGGTAAGGCGCCCGCGTCGGTGAGTGTGCTTGTCCGCGGCGAACTGTCCAGCGAGGATGTCGGCGTGCTGCGGCTGGCCGCACTGCGGGGGGTATTTGCCGGCATCGTCGAGGAGCAGGTCACGTTCGTCAACGCGTTGACGCTCGCGGAGACCTTCGGCGTCGCCGTCGAACTGCTGACCGACTCCGAGAGCGCCAACTTTCGCAGCCTGGTGACCGTCCGCGCGGCCACTACCGACGGTGTGCCGTTGAGTGTGTCCGGGACACTGGCCGGGCTCGACGGCGTCGAGAAGCTCGTCGAGATCAACGGTCGACACTTCGACCTGCGGGCAGAGGGCGACGTCCTCCTGCTGGAGTACCCGGATCGGCCCGGCGTGATGGGCACGATCGGTACCCTGCTCGGGGAGGCGGGCGTGAACGTGGAGGCCGCGCAGATCAGCCAGAGCGCCGACGGCGCGGACGCCCTCATGCTGTTGCGCGTCGACCGTCCGGTTGACACCGAGGTCGTCGGTTCGATCGGTGCGGCGGTGGGGGCACATCGGGTTCGCGCTGTCGTCTTCGACTGACGGGACACCGGCCGCCAGGCACGCAGGTGTCTCCCAGATTGATCCGTTAGTGTTACTGATTGCGTCAATCGAGTGTCCCGCACTTCGGGAGAAATCACCCCGTAAGCGTGTTTTGGCTCCAATGTGGGCGCCCGGTACGGGTAACCTTCGCGGATGACGGATGGTCCCTTACACGTTCGGGGACCGAACCTCGGGAGGTGTGTGGATGCGGCTCGCGGTGATCCCAGGTGACGGGATCGGGCCCGAGGTGATCGCCGAGGCACTGAAGGTGCTCGGTGAGGTGGTGCCGACGGCGGAGACCACCCGGTACGACCTCGGTGCCGCGCGGTGGCATGCCACCGGGGAACTGTTGCCTGAGTCGGTGCTCGCTGAGCTTCGACAGCATGACGCGATCCTGCTCGGCGCGGTCGGTGACCCATCGGTACCAAGCGGCATATTGGAGCGCGGCCTGCTGTTGCGCCTGCGGTTCGAGCTCGACCACCATGTGAACCTGCGGCCCGCGCGGCTGTACCCCGGTGTGCGCAGCCCGCTCGCGGACCCGCCCGACATCGACATGGTGGTGATTCGCGAGGGAACCGAGGGGCTCTACGCGGGCAACGGCGGGCTGTTGCGCAAGGACACTCCGCACGAGATCGCCACCGAG